>JAJPHX010000012.1 GCA_021325075.1 Nitrososphaeraceae archaeon
CACGACCTGCCCACTTCAGCAAAGCCTCCGAGGGTGATGAGGCTCGCTTCGGCCGACTCGCTCAATTTATCACGGAATATCTTGTCCCCCACTTCCCGGTAGAACTTTGTGCGTTCACCTACTGTTTCGCCGAGAACCTTGTACATCGCTTCAATAGCTGACAGGTTTTGCGGGGCTTTTCTTACACGCACCTTCCATCCGGTCTTTTCTGCAAGCTCGATGTTGTCGAAATCCTCGCCCACCTGGGCAAGCATCCAGGGCTTTTTCACAAAGAGGACAGCTTCACCTAACACCGCGTCAAAGAAGGTGCCGGCGACTCCAATCTCTTTTGGGATCGTCTGCAAAATGATTTGAAATGATTCCTGCTCTGGCCGCCTTATCGACTCGTCGGTGCGGATGACTATTCTCTTTTTTATCGTGTTGACCATGTTTGAAACAAGCTGACTGTTCTGCATCAGGTAGCCCGGGTTCTTTGAATAAAGCGCGATCCTCGGGCCTTCGTACTCTATCTTTGTCAGGCTGGCTTCCTGCGGCAGACTCTGCAGTATTACTGCCATGATATTCTGGTCGTAAGGTGGTTTACGTTGCATTAATGTAATCACTCAAGAGGGTCAGCAAATCAGCAGATTGCTGCAAGCGCACAGGTTATGGCGTTTGTTGCTGTAGCGCCCATATTAAATATTTGGCTTGCAGGCAGGGAAAATAAAGTTGAAATACTGACCTGTCCGTATATTACGGAGCGATCCAATTTGGAAGACAGTGGAAGTTATGGAGGCAGCGAAGGCGGCTACCGCGGCGGAGGCTATGGTTTTGGAAGGACTGGCGGAGGAAGATTTGACGGGCCAAGGCCGTTTCGGCCGTCACCTGTAAGAGTAGGCGAAGAATACGACGTCAAGATCGAGTCAATGAGCAAGAGAGGAGACAGTGGCGTTGCTAGGGTGCAGGGTCTGGTCATCTTTGTAGTCGGCACCAAAGTCGGCGACAGCGTCAAGATCAGGATAACCAAGGTAGGGCGCGGCTATGCAACAGCAGAGGTCGCGGGCCAAGGTGTGGCCGGCGGGACAACTGAAGTGCCAGCTGAAAGCACTAACTCAGAGGCTGGTCCTGAAGAAGAGACAGAATAGCTGTGCAAGCTTAATTAGTTGCTCTGCACAGGTCTCTTGCATTGAATTCTCCGCCCACTCACCTTATGGAATTACCAAGAAAGATACTGATAGGTGAAGGCGTAATTTCTGAAGTGGGGTCGTTGATAAGCTCGCTTGATGGTCCTGCATCCAAGGTTGCAGTGATAACAGGCAGGATGGTCAAGGCAAGGGCTGGCGGTGAATGCAGCGCATCGCTTGACAAGGCATCACTGACAAGCTCGTGGCATGTTGTGAGCGACGCGTCGATGGACACGGTCAGCAAGCTGCAGGAAAAGATTGCAGAGAAGGGATTGCCAGATTTTGTCGTGGGGTTTGGCGGCGGGCGGTCTGTCGATGTTGCAAAGATGACTGCCTACAGGCTTGGCAAGCCTTTCCTAAGCGTGCCAACCTCTGCTTCACATGACGGAATTTCAAGCCCATTTGTTTCTGTCAGGGGCACCGATAAGCCTCATTCGATAAAGGCAAATGCCCCTATCGGCGTGCTTGCAGACACACACCTCATGTCGCAAGCCCCGCCCCGGCTCCTTGCGGGCGGCTGCGGCGACCTAGTCGCGAAAATTACTGCAGTAAAGGACTGGGAGCTTGCCCGTGATGAAAAAGGTGAATACTTTGGAACCTATGCAGCCAACCTTGCATACATGAGCGCCAAGATAATCCTTGACGAGTCTCAGAAATTAAAGCGTAAGAGCCAGTTCAGCATACGCACCATTGTCGAGGCACTAATCAGCGCCGGTGTTGCGGCATGCATAGCTGGAAGCAGCAGGCCATGTTCTGGCGCAGAACACCTGTTCAGCCACGCTATCGAATACGTGGCAGGACCAAACTACGGGCTGCACGGCGAGCGTGTAGGCATTGGCGCGATAATGATGGCAAAACTGCACGGCCTTGACTGGGAAAGGATTGAAGAGACTTTGCAAAACGTCGGCGCTCCCACAAAGGCAAGGCAGATCAAGCTCAAAGAAGAACACGTAGTAAAAGCGCTTGTTGCTGCCCAGTCGCTTCGGCCTGACCGCTACACCATCCTGAGCAAGATAAAGATGGACAAGAAATCCGCAGAAAAGCTGGCCAAGTCTACCAAGGTCATCTAGTCAGCTATGATTTTCAAGAGCAGCCTTCGTAGCCTCTTGTCTGTGGTCAAATATCTTGGCTAGCTGACTTGTGGCATATCCTTCAAACAGCCTACCAATGACTCCATACGGAAGCTCAAAGTCGATATCGTCAACAACCTCTGTTTCATTATCGCTTATCTTCTTGAACGTGTGGGTATGCTTCCATTGCTTGAAGGGACCATTTTTCATTTCATCCACATAGACATAAGGCCCCAAGTACGTGATGTCAGTGTTCCAGGTCCTTCTGGTCACAAACCTTCCGGATAACGAAACTCTATGCCCGGCTGCCAGCTTTTGAGAGATCGCGTTGTCTACTCTTAATTGCAGCTGTCTTGGTGTAATAACGTTCAGATGATGCAGATCGGTATAGAATTCCCAGACCCTGTCAATGCCTGCGTTGATTGTAAATGTGTGCAGGAATTTTCGCAATGACGTATTGTGGTAGCGCCAATGCTTTTAGTTTTTTGCTAGCATGCATATTCTGTGTTCTTTTGCAAGCTCATGACCTGCTTGAATTCAGAGAACGTGAATTCACGGGTTTGTGAATACGGAACTATTCCGAGAAGATTGGTGTTCACAGTCATGGTCATCGAAATGTCGTCTTCGTTGTAAGCAGTATTCCGCCCGTCAAGTGCGTCGGAAAAGGCAACTATCAGGCCGCTTACGGTCTGCGCATCAAGCTTAAGCTTGCCGTCAAAGTGTGCAGGCTGGTGAGGCATCACCATGCCGCCATTAACCGACATGGTTGCAAAGTCGTTTCCTCTGTAGAGTATCACCGCGTCGAACTTGTCAAAGCTTGCAGGAAACGCAGAAGGGTTGCAGGCGTCAAGCTGCAATTTGGAGCTTAGAGAAGCATAGTCAAATCCAGAAACGTCTTTGATGCGGAACTGAAGGTTACCAAACGCGTAGCTGTTAGCAAAAAAGCTGGCAATAACAAGTCCAATGACTGCAATGACTGCTGTGCGTGCTACCCGCCGGCCTGAATGGCTATTTTTTACTGTCATGGCAGGCGTTACCTTTAATGTTTCATCAATGTAATTTACTGGGTTTGCATTGCCGCAATTGGGACAAAACTTTTCAGTAAACATGCCGCTACCACAGTTTGGGCAAGGTATCGCCTCGTTATCCATCAGCAGGGTACAGCGCAA
>JAJPHX010000182.1 GCA_021325075.1 Nitrososphaeraceae archaeon
AAATCACTGACACAAGAGTTCTTTGATTTCCTCAAGACCTTTGGCGTAATCGGACTTGCGATAGCATTCGTTATTGGAGCTGCAGCTTCAAAGCTGGTGACAGCACTTGTTGCTGATATTGTAAATCCACTGGTAGGACTATTTCTTCCCGCGGGCGACTTGCAAGCAATGCAGGCCAATGTAATAGGAACATCCGGAGCAGTTTCAGAATTCAAGTATGGCGATTTGATTGCAAACATCATTGACTTTCTCATAATAGCATTCATCGTATTCCTTGCATACAAACAGCTGTCAAGGTACAAGATGGTAGAGGATAAGACAAAACCCTCATAGCATTTACAGGTGCTTACTCACCATTTACCATTTTTTCCATTTTGCGCGATATGATCGATAATTTTGAGCCATCTGCACTTAGTGTAACAATACATTACACCCGTTTACTTATGATGCTATTCATTCCCAAAAAAAGGGAATGTCGTCAACATCAGTTTCAACGCAAAGACTGCTGATGGCTCAGGTCATAAAGGCTGCCGTCAAAGATGCTCGAGCAAACGAGCCCACTCCTTCTAAAAGCAACAATGTCAACCTAGATAATGCGCTTGCACAGAGGAAAAAGAACTTGAGAAAGGGCGATCCAGTTGTCTGTTATACGCACAAAATACAATTCAGCAATAGGCGCGATTTTCGCCTTCACGTAAAGTATCAGCATAGCACAGAGCAAATCAGATGATATAGCATCTACTATGAAGAAAATCTGTTTAGATGGGAACAGAAAAGAACGAATCGACGTTGTTGATTCCGTTTATGCCACACTTGATTAACCTAGTCTTCTGTGATCTAGAACTATTACATTGGTGGCAGCGCGCACAATCCAGAAACTAGGCCTATGAGCGTCCCCACCACAGAAGCGGCAGTTGACGATTCTGGTCTTGACGATGAATGTGAAGTATGCACCGATCGGTCATTTTCTTTCTCGCAGCTGCCACACTTCCAAAGTACTGCTTCATTGCAATCGGGGCAGTACTCTTCTGCAACCATTTCGCTTCCGCATGCCCTACACAGCATACTATTCGTTAATGGTTTAGCTCCTTTTTAACAATTATCCTTTTTATGCAAAGACTGGCCGCGTCTGTGATGGTCTGACTGTCACAGTCAGCTTGAAGCAGGTCAGTATGTCCTTGCACCTGTTTCTGATCGTTACTTCCGTGACTCCAGAAAGGCTTGACACGTCTCTCTGGAGTATGTTGACTCCAAGCAGCATTGAGGCAATGTAGATGTATGCCGCAGCCAGGCCGTTTGGCGCCTTGCCATCAGCCAGCATATGATCGTCGGTCTTGTGCGCGATATCTATTGCAAGCCTTTCTACTTTTGTGTCAATCTTGGCCATGTTGGCAAGCTTGGATATGTAGTGATCGATGGCTAGCGCAACTGCAATCGAGGAAGCAAGCTGAGGAGTACTTGTGGCGGCAGGAGCAGGCGTTTGTTGTTCTGTAAAGACGCCCATTTCCATGACCATCATTCTGTAGTACTTTGATGCTAGCTTTACGTTTGACCTGTCCTGATCCGTCACACCAGTAGCTTCGACTATCTCTTCAAGCGAGCGCACCACAGAGCATTTTTTGCATGCGAGGTATATCGTGGCGGCTGCCATGCAGGCAATGGACTTGCCCTTGGCCTCATAGTTGCTCTCAAAATTGCGGTAGAGCATTGCGGAAGTCTCGACCAATAGTTTTGGAAGCGACATCGCCGCGCAGGTTTCATTTATCTTTGTAAGGACATTTGACAAGCGCCGTTCCTGCGGGGAGACTATCCTGCTCCTTATGTGCCACTTGCGGATGTTGTTCATGGTCTCGGCCATCTGGTAGTCGATAGACTTGCCGGCGTAGTCCTTTGAGCCGGAAGCAATTTCCGTCCTCAGGCCAAAATCATGCAAGGCAAGGCTGGTAGAGCCGCTTGCCCTAGTGTTTTTTGACTTTTCCTCAAAATCAGTAGAGTTTGATTCCCTTCCATAATCGGCAACCTGATCCATGACAACGCAGCCACATCTCTCGCAGATGTATTCGCCCTTGCTGTGGTCCTGGATGAGGTTGGCGCTGCACTCTGGGCACTGGGTATAGTATTCTGCGGCAGTCATTTTCCCTTACCTTGCCCTCGAACTGCGGCCAGAGCCCCTGCCCTGACTGCGAGGTGTTCTTGCAAACCCGCCGCTGAAAACCTTGGCTCCGACCAGCCTGCTCGTCCTGTCTGTCATTGGAATGACAGAAGCATACGGAGCGCTCACCGGACCTATCAGTTCTGCTACTTTGCCCACCCTTTTGCCCGACCCGTCAACGAGCAGCTCGCCGGCTTTCATACCGGCACCTGCCGCGTTGAGTTTGACTATTAGCCTACCACTTTTTGCCAGATGCATTACTTCCCCCATTTCCCCCACGTTGGTAAGAGGCATAAGCGAACTACTTGCTATCATTCGCTTCTGTCAAATAATATTTGTATTTCGATAAACAAGATTCTGGCATCGCGTGCCAGAAAAATTTTGTTGACCAGAATTTTATTTCTTGCCGGCTTTTTGCCGGTTTTTCTTTTGCAGCAGCTTTTCTGCAACAGTGTCGATCACTTGGGACTTTTTGACGCCTTCTTTTTTTGCCACCATGACGTAGCCGGACTTTACAAAAGACCTGCGCGGAAATCGTGCCTCGCTATTTATTTCCTGATCAGAGAATTCCAGGCCCGCGGCCTTTGCAGCTTCGGTCAGATCTTGTACCGTGGGATCAGAGACAGCCTGATCGCGTTTTACCCGGCGCCCGTGGCGCCTCTTGAGGTTTTTGTTAAAGTAGTCAACCCACAGTATCACGTGATCGTAGTCTTTCAATTGCCCCGGTTCCCGTATATTTTGAGGCTTTTATAAACAATGTTGAGAGCATTACATCTTTGCTTCTGGATGCGTCTGCCAATGGAAGGCATCTTCAGAGCCAAAACGGGCGGTGCAGCTGTTGCCATTGAGAAGATTGTAGGTTATCTCAAGCGTGAACAGGTCTTTGCTACTCTTTGGAGGCGCAGCACCGGTTTTCTCGTACGCCCGTGTCCCGCCCTCAATCCAGCTTGAGGGTATACTGATTTCTCCGGTCCACTTGCCGGGCTCGCGGATTTCTCGTACAAGATCAGTAGAAAGGGACGCCTGGTGTTTTAGCCGGCTTGAACCCTGCACTTTGTCAAGGTTCTCCTTCTTTGCGTTATTGACTATCCTAGCCGTAGCAGATTTTACCTCTGTGCCGCTGCCAAGGTTGACTGTCAGCAAGAGCCTGCCAGACTCAAGCGAGCTGAGTGATTCTGCAGGGACGGGCTTGCAGACAAAATCTATAGAATATGGGCAGGATGCCTTGTCCTTTGAATCGGGCCCTTCCCAGAGCACGTCTGCCATTGAAGAGAAAAGCCCTTGTTGGCTCTTAACGGTTATCGAAAATTATGAGGACTTGGCCGCGGCCTTTACCAGAACGGCATTGACAACGCCATCCTGTCCCGGCCTTGAGGTGACTGTTGCAGTGCCGCTTTCAGTCTCTATCACTGCGCCCTTGCTGATGACGCCTCTTCTTTCATAATCTCTGTTTGCAGGGTTCTTTGTGACCCTCAATATCTTTGATCTTGTTACCTTCTTGGTTTCCGCGTCTATGACGTTGGCAAACTCGGCGGTCTTGAAAGCAGCCTTGACGTTGTTGCCCCTTGTCCGGCGAGCCACGATCTGGGCTGCGCCAACAACGGCTTCATTTGGATATCTGTCAATCTCAAACTTTCTTCTTCCCCTCATTGCAACCTTGCGGCCGCCAGTCAGCTTGCGCCCTGCGAGATTCTCTATTGACTTACGCATACTAGTGCGAGTAGGTAATTTTTCACTCTAATTAAGACTTTTCTGGAGGATGAGGAGTGCCGGCGGGCTTGTTTGTAGTAGCCACCAGCTTGCTTTTCATCGAGTTCAGGTCTGTTATGCCAAAATAGTCCTGAAACCTCTTTGTAGTCCGGTAGACCTTGAGCCTCCCTAGATTTTCATGTTCTATGAACTGCAACTGTTCGAGCTCCTTGACATGAGAATAGACCTGGCTTCCGCGTATCTGCACCAGCCGCTTTGAAGTCACCGGCTGCTCGTACGCGATGTAAGACAGCGTCTTGAGAGCAGCCGACGGAACAAGCGGGTGCTGGGCGAACTTGCGTATAAGCGGAGTATATTCTGGCTTGAGCTGGAACACGTACGTCCCGTCTTCGAGTTGCGCGACCTCGATCGCCTTGAACGCGGATTTTGTTTTCTTCATCAAGTCAGTTACTATCCGCACAGTCTTTTCCTTCGAGTTGGTGCCTGATGCCCTTATCAGCTCGTCGACGTTCAGCGGCCTTCCAGCAGAGTAAAGGGCAGCCTCTATCCTTGCAGTTACTTCGTCTTCTGGAAGTGAATCGCGCAAACTGACATTACATGAAAAGAATCGATTTATTACTTTATTGCTGCTGTGCTGGGCCTGGCTGCTGGAGAAGGGTTATCTTTACGTCGTCTGAGTCGTCTGGCTGTTCAAGTTCGACCTTGCCCTTCATTGCCAGGTACAGCATGGCGATAAAGCATCTGGCCATTTCTACTGGCTCCATCTTGGCCACCAGTGTCTTGAACAAAAGCATGCCGTCGGCACTCACGATGTCAAATATCATGTCCTCATACCCTTGAATAATTTGCTCAAATTTCACAAGATATTGGTCAAAGTCAAATGTCTGGACGGGCTCTAGCTCTACCTGCTTCTTTCTTGGCCGCGGATTTGCAAGTTCCATTATCATGTTCTCAAGCATGTGGAGCAGTTCGTCAACCGACACGGGATAGGTCGACTCGATTCTGAACGGTAACTCTACTGGATTGAGCTGAGGCACAGGCTGCTGGTTGTTTGGATCGTCAAGGCCCTTCTTTTGCATCGCAATCTTTTCCAGGGCAAAGATGCTTTCTACTTTTAGACGGTATATCATCGAGGACGATACTGCGGCTATGCCGCAGATCCGCAGATCCTTGTTTCCGGTGGCGTTTATCAGGCGGAGGAACATATCTAGCAACAGAGCAACGTCTACGCTCCAGACGTCCTTTCTGACCAAGGTCGACGGGTTGAAAAGGAGGTTCAGCGGAGGCTGGGCTATCGACTTTTTAGTGTCCACTTCATTCCCGGCTTCCTCGGCCATCCCTGCCTCAATTGGTCCGAGCGGGGATATAATACTTGTTTGTAAAGTAAATTTAGTGTACAGGTTAGTTATTCAGTCTTTGTGTGCCTCTTGTGTAGGGGCTTATTCGGAGTGATGTCGGGTTTTGCCCTTCTCCTAAGGCGAGCTTGGTAATTTTTTATTTGCGTGCTTGTTTTTCTTTGTCTTCATCTATTGTGGCACGGGAGGCATTGCTCTTTAAAGCTGCAGTAGGAGCATTTATTTTGTTCTTTGGTGCCACCTGCTTGCAGGCGAGATGGTCAGGAAAAGAACCAGCCGCATAGTCACGTTTGCAGGCATTGCAGTCATTGCTGCAATAGTCGCATTCATGGTCTCTTTGCAGGTGCAAGCTGCAAAAAATAATGAATTTAGAAAGTCAATTGACAATATAGCTATTGATACAATATCGCTAACCCAGCAGTACCAGGCGGAAGAAGGCAAGTGGCGCGTCAAGCAGTATGACAACGCTACAATGATCTCCATCATCGACACATACAAGCCAAAGTACCAGTCTTTGATCGACAGGGCGCAGGCACTCGACACCCCCGATAGGTACGTGAATGCAAGGGACTTGCTTATCAGGTCAGTACAATCAGAAATGGAAAGCAACGATCATTTCCGCATCTATCTGGTCAATGGCGATCCAAAAGAATACAAAACTTCGTCTGATCTTCTTACACAGTCGCTTGGATACAGCGCTGATTATGACGCTACCATAAAAGAAGCCGGCTGATGCCTAGGTTTTAATTAAGGGATGCAAAATGTCGTTATGCAGTACTGGGCCCATAGTTCAGCTTGGATAGAATGGCTGCCTGCGAAGCAGTTGGTCGAGGGTTCGAGTCCCTCTGGGCCCGCTCTCACTGTGGGTTCGAGTCCCGTCTTGAACCCACTATCACTTTTCCGTTTGGCAATGCTCCGACAAATTCCCATCCTTGGTTGATCAGATGCTCGGCTTCTTCGCTTGAAACTACGCGCTGGCTTGGACGATCTTGCCGATGCCCATTGATTGAAGCATCTCTTGCATCTGTCCAAGCTGCTCTGGTGTGGCTTTCAGTATTGCCGTTTGCATCTGTTCCCTTTGCTTTATCAATGGATCTTCCTCTGTCATTTCAAGGTCAAGGAATGGCTCGCTCCGCTTGAACGCCTCTCTCATCTCCTTAACCAGATCGTCCGGCAGGATTCCCTTGTTTGTAGTGTATTTTGCCTCGATGCTTCCCTTGTGACCCATGAAGAATACCCGAAAGTCGTGGGCTATCTTTCCTCTGGCCTCGGCTATCAATAGTTGCGTGTCGAAGTAGGCTCGAAAGATGTAGGGTCTCCACGCGAATCTTGGTCTTAGTGTTTCCCGGATGCATTTTGACACCTGTTGTGTTGGCAGGAAAGGCTTGTCTGAATTTTTGCCCCTGTATGCTCTGTAGACATAGTCCGGGGCGATCACCGGTGATTCTGCGTTCAGCAGTTCTCCATTAGCCAGCCTGTCGTTCAGATAGGCAAGGAATCTCTTCGTTCCTCCAGACGAAATGTAGGTCGAATATTGGTGCCCGCCCTTTGACAGCGTCTTTCGCACGATTATCATCGGCGGTGTCTGAAGTGGCCTTGCAACTCCTTGTTGGATCACAATGTCTGGCAGATCTTTCATCATGAGCCCGTCAGTGCCATTGTAGTTTCCAAGTGTCTCTGGTCTTAGTCCTGCTTTTGCCACGAGTGAGATGGCTGCGCCACTGAACAAGGTCGCCCTGCTTAGGACCTCTGCCATTTCTCCTCCCTGTGGCACCCTTTCGTTTTCAAGGGTGGGAGTCGAATCGACGTTGGCAATCCTCAACTTCCTAGCTATCTGGACATCGAAGTGAGCAAGCCATGACTTTGTAGAGGTCATCACAGACTTGATGTATTGAGGTGCCATCTCCTCTTCCTCCATCCACGTTATATGGTCCTGAAGCAGGTCTGTAACAGCACGCATATCTTTCATGCCAAGCTCTGCGAGCTCCATTGGCGTCATCTGGTGGATTTCGCAGAACAGACCGAGTTTTCGAAGGCGCGGGTCTGCACTTGAACCGCTTGACCTTGCAAGGTTGTCATACCATCGCTTGACATCTGGGTTTGCAAGTAGTTTTGCTTTCTTTGTTGTTTGCTTTTTTGGTTTGGCAGTATTGTTGTTCAGCGTTTGTTGTCTTTTGTTTCCCATATCGGACCACCTATGGTGGTCTTCATTGGGCAGAGGATTGCCCCGGGAGGTATTTAGCTTTTCTATGGCAGCCTCTAACTCCTTTTCCTTATTTCATAGACTTGACATTAGCTGACTGCCATTCGATTTTATCTGTAATTTTCTCGACGAAGCGTTATCGACATACATTTGGCGGGTGCGAAAAATAGCTGTTAATAAAGTTAGTGAGGCTTGTAAACAGCATCCAGAAGGCGTACTTAACGTACTAAATTCTAGGCTAAAACCAGTGCCATAGTCAAAATAAAAGTTCGAAGAGCCAGTAATCAGAACTGTATCTTTGGGATTTCCCTCTTCATTGCCATATATGCATGGATAAAATCCTGAGCCTCTTTTTGTATGTAATCAAGAATCGCGCCATAATTCCTGTTCCAGTACCATCCAGCAATGTTTCTTGCCAACCCTATTTTGCCTATGCACTCGGTACAGCCTTTGAACCGGCCGCGGTTTCTCAGAATCAAAACAGGCTTTACATCAATCATTGGCCTCTGACCCAGCTTTAGGTTGCTCAAGTTGCAATATTGTTGCAGCTTGTATTTCAGAAACTTGCATTCAAATGACAAGTTGTTCCCCACAGCTACAAATGCCCAAACATCGGGGACATACATTGGCCTAAAACGCTCTATCAGCGCCTTTTCAGAACCAAACTCCCATTCTTTGAGTATCGTCAGGTCTCCTCTTGGCCTACCAGTCGCAGTATCGAGAGGCTGGTATTGTATTGTAATGATTTTGGCTTTTGATGGGTCTAGGCTCGCATGTGGTTCTTCTCTGTACTGGTCAAGGGGCACGGTTTCAATGTCGAAATAGTAGTAGCAAAACACTGCCTTTTACATGATGCCATATGATCCGTGCCTTTTATGCATCGGCTAGTAAGAAACCGAACACTGTAGCATAAGAACAGCATTGTACTTTGCTTCGCGGGCTCTGAAGAAATTACCAGACATGATAATTAAATTACCAAAATGGTAATTTCTTACTGTCAGATAATCATCGCATATCGTGCGAGGATATCTTTAGTATATAGTGCATAATATCCCAGCGTGTGTAAACTTTCATTGTAAACAGTTTGCGCAAACTGTTTACACGCCTTATTTTCCAAACCCCTTATTTTTGCCTCCGCGAATAAATTACCATTATGGTAATTTAATTATCAACCTTGACAATTTTCTCACTACTATTTTTCCGCCTCCCGAACCCCTTATTTTGCGTGTTTGAACCTGTTTACAGCACATACCTTGACTTATGTGTGGTCTCATTCTCAAATTAGAGCGTCTCTAAATCTTTTGGTCATATCACTATGACTTACAGAATCCAAAATAGTATTTTCTAGGTTCTGATCACGAGATGTGGACAGAATTTTATGAGGAAATTTACAAGCCATGAAGTTACCAGTACTTACTCACGAAAGTTAACAAAACCTAAAAAAGAATTACAGCCTGAGAATTATTCCAAATATTGCAGCACCAAATGCAGCTAGACAAGCCGATAGAACAATGAGAATAATATTGTTTGAAGACGATGAAAGTTCAAACATTGGATCGATTGACGGATTGCAGCCTCCATCAGCTGTACCATAGTGAGGACCAATATTTTGTAAATCATCCTGACAATGCGCTCTTGGATTTAATACATTTGAAAAAGATAACACAAGTAAAGTGATTCCAACCACAATCATTGATAATGCAATGCCAGTATAGATCTTTTTGTTTGGCTTGCTAATTGATTTCAATGTGAATAAATTAATTTTGCAGCACTCTATCTATTGAGCTTTTATACAAACGCTGCTTCTATTTTCTGCTTTTGAGTATTCGGTCCCATGGTTTTCCTTGTTGCATATGGTATTCCGGTTGGACTGACTCTCGCCATACAGCAAAATGACCCCTTTTTCATGATAGATTTCTCTAGTATTCCATATCATTTTCCTTATATTCCCCCCCCAGAAACTTCGGGTTTACGCCAAATTAGCGCCAAAAACAACAGTATTAACGACATAGTAGGAAAAATGCTGGCAGCAGAAAGTGGGGAGCATTATGTGATTGTGTATCCTAACACAGAGGTTTTCAGACTGATGTGCAGCCGGTATGCAAAGGAGCAGCTGGAAAACAATAATTGCTTAATTGTATTGCTACCGTACTATGACACTGTAGATAGGACGATATCAGAGCTAGAACGAAATGGCATAGATACCCGCCGCTACGGGCTGGCAGGCTTTCTAATAGTCAGAGATTCGCACCAGTTTTACCTAGGCAGCTCAATTGAAAGAGACCGGCTGGTAAAGCAAATACTTGATCACGCATTAGTGTCGCGAAAAAGTACAGTTTCTATAATAGCTGACATGGGTGCATTCTTTATGATTGACGAGATACGAAAAACAACTACGCTAAAGATCAAGGGTTTTTGTGCATACCACAAACGAGATTTTGACAACTTGAGTGAAGACAAAAGAAAGGCGCTATTTACTAATAACTATAGAGCTCTGGAAGTAAGACATTAAGTCCGAGGTGATCATTTATTTCTTCAACCGAATGTTTAACAACATCCTAAGTAAAATTTTTAATAAAATATCATGACTGCAATAAAGCAGAAACTTGATGCATTTAAGGCAGAGCTAAAAAAAGCTGACACTGATGTATACATACAGTGGGTTACATTAACATACGAAATATCCAAAGGCGCAGACTCTGCTTTATTTTACATTGAAACCGGCAAAATAAACATTGAATTTGTTAAGCGCAAGCTCATTGACATTGCAGAAGCAAAAGAAATCCAGCTTTATTCTGATTATGGCATGGAAGTAGTAAATCCAAAAGTGTATCTGGAAAAAGCAGATGTTGATGTCACTGTATATCACGAAGAAGGAAAGGAACCAGTAATAGTCCCACTTGTACTGTCAGAATTTTGCATCAATTTTACAGACTATAGAGACGGAATAGGCGGATACTTGAAAACTGAGTTTACTAAAAATAGCAAGGCAGTAACAGGCTGGGTGGATCTAGGAAATGAGCAAAAGGTTATCAGCCTAAAGAGATTGTTGGTAAAGTTTGATGCAAAGATCATTGATTAAGAGGCCGCACAAGGACTTTACAAGCCCATCTTCTATTCTTGTTTAGTATATTCTCTATGACTGGTCATGGCCTTGTGCTCGACAACTTCAGAAGGAGAGATGAATAAACAATTGCAAGTCATGCTAATATTACTAGTTCGTGGCTCCTCCATTGTATTCTTATAGTTCTGCAGTTTAGTCAGAGCAGATATTTGAGGTCAGTGAAATGATGTTATAGACAAAAATCGCAAGAAATTATTAAAGTACCATATACTAGCTACTTTATATCCACGTTTCCAAAATAGGAAAATCTACCCGATATTACGGCGACGCGACCAATCATGAAAAGCGAAGAGCCACGAAAATATTTTGAGGATGGCAAAGGAGAGCATTCTGTTTTAGTTAATGGACCGATTACAGAAATTACGTACCATGGTAAAATTGACTGGGATGTGGCAAAGAGGCTGCTAACAGTAATTTATAGTGAAGGACCAATCAGACCGACGCGCCTTGCGATGAGGGCAGGTATGAATTATGACGCATGCAAAAGATACATCATTTGGATGATGGAAATTGATTGGGTACAAGCGGATGGTATACACGGTAACATCATTTCTTTAACTGAATTTGGCCTTCATACTTGCGCGTGTCTGCATATTGCGGGGTGACATTTTTTGATGTCACGAAATTTCATTTTGTACATTTATGGATCTTCTAGTTAATTTCTACTATGTCTACAGTGCTTACTGTAGGCTGAGCCAGCCTTATTAGCACAATTGCCGAGCTA
>JAJPHX010000041.1 GCA_021325075.1 Nitrososphaeraceae archaeon
AGGGCTTGATGTATCATCAGCACCCGCTCGCCGGCGGTGAACGGGTCTTTTTCGATAAAGTTGAACTGCGCGCTGCCGATGGCTATGATCAATTCGTCGCATTCTCCCAGAATCTGCCTTGCGAGTACAAGGTGGCCGGCATGGAACGGCTGGAACCGGCCTGTCATCAGACCTCGGCTAGTCATGGTTTACCTAGCTTATTCTTCCACTGCTCTATTTCCTTTGCTTCTATCTTACGAAATATCGGCTCAACCTTGCCAAGCTCGCGGCCCGGCGAAACCGCCTTTGCATCCTTTGCCGATTGCCAAGATTGCTCGTGCACGCTGCCGCCGAGTTTCAGCTGATTCCATATTTTTTCAGCTGAAAATGGGATGAACGGCTCTAGCATTATCGCCAATGATCGCACCGCGTTGACAGACATGTACAGTGTAGTGTTTGCAGTTTCCTTGTTTGCCCACGGCGCATTTGTTTGGAAATACTGGTTCATGTACGTGCTGTATTTCAGGATCCTCTTGAGCGCCCTGTCTATCTGGTTGCTTGCCAGCAAGTAGCCCACTTCATCCACCGTGTTAGCAAGCTCTTTTGCAAGGGCTCCGTCAACATTTGCAGGCTCGGGCACCCTGCCGCCGAATGTCTTTTGCGTGAATGAAAGCGCCCTGTTTACAAAGTTGCCGATATTCGCGATGAGCTCGTTGTTTATCTTTTCAGAAAACGCGTCCCAGTCAAAGTTCAAGTCGTCCTGCGAATATGTCACCACAGATGCGATATAGAACCGCAAATAGTCGGGATTGAACGCGGAAGTGAAATCGCGGAGCCCGATGTACCAGTTCCTGCTCTTTGATATTTTCTGGTTCTGGAGCATCAGGTGGCCTCGAGTAGGCAGATAGTCTGGCAGCTTGTACTCGTTGTTTATGCCCATCCTCATCGCAGGCAGGAAAAGGTAATGATGGTAGACGATGTCCTTGCCAATAAAGTGGTAGACCTCTGACTCGTTCCAGAATTTCTTGGCGTCGCCTCCCTTGTCCTTGACCAGCTTTACCAGAGTTGAAATGTAGCAGAGGTGGTTGTCAAACCAGCCGTAGAACACCTTGCCCCTTGCCTCGTCTAGCGGGATAGGCACCCCCCATGACAGGTCGCGTGTGATGTCCCAGTCCTGCAAGCCTTCATTGATCCAGTTGATGACATAGTTCTTGACTTCTGGCTGCAGGTGCGGGTTTGAAGACAGCCACTCTTTCAGCTGCTGCGAAAACCCTGACAGCCGGAAAAAGTAGTGCTTGCTCTCCTTTTTGACTGGTGGCCTGCCGCATATCGCGCACTTTGGATCGAGTATCTGGTCCGGGACGCGCCCGCACTTTTCGCACAAATCAGAATATTGGTTTTCAGCGCCGCAGTAGGGACACTTGCCAATCACGTACCTGTCTGGCAGGAACTTGTCGTCGTAGGTGCAATAAAATTGAATAACATTCTGGTCGTAGATGTGGCCGTTTTCCTGCAGCTGCTTGAAGACGCGCTGGACAAACTCGACGTTTTCGATAGAGCTTGTCTTGTAAAAGAGGTCGAATGAAATGCCAAGCGAGCTGAAATCTTCATGGTCGCGCCGGTTCCATATGGCGACATATTCTTCGGGGCTCTTTTTCTCCTTCTCTGCCTTTATCAGGATTGGAGTGCCAAAGTCGTCAGTCGCGCAGATGTGGTAGGCTTTTCTGCCGTTGAGCCTCAAAAAGCGGGTGAAAATGTCTGCCGGCAGGTAGGTTGAGGCGATATGCCCTAAGTGTATTTCGCCATTTGCATAGGGTAGAGCGCTGGTGATCACCGCGCTTTTACTATCCGGCATCACAGTTTCACTCCAAGCTCTGCATTTTAACCTAACTCGAATCCCGATAGCGCCTTTGCTCTTTTGTGATAGAGTCTATCCTGACGCCCATTGCGCCAAGTGCATATCTTGCAACGTCATTATCTATTTTTTCCGGCACTGCGTGCACCCTTGGTTCCATCTTGTAATGGTTCTTGGCAACATGCAAGATGGACAAGAGCTGGTTTGCAAACGACAGCGCCATCACTTCCGGCGGGTGCCCTTCTGCAGCGACTAGGTTGACCACCCTTCCTTCCGACAGCAGGAACAGCTTTTTCCCGCTGATGCTGAAGCGCTCGACGTTTGGCCGCACTTTGGCCGGCCTGCTTGCATTATACAGATAATCTGCGTCAATTTCGACGTCAAAGTGGCCGGCGTTTGCAAGAATCGCGCCGTCCTTCATTTTTGCAAAATGCTCCTTCCTTATCACGCCCGTTTGGCCGGTACAGGTCACAAATATGTCGCCGTAGGCAGAAGCGTCAGATAACGCAGTCACCTCAAAGCCGTCCATCTTGGCTTCAAGTGCCCTGACTGGGTCAACCTCGGTCACTGTCACGATTGCGCCCATGCCCCTTGCGCGCGAGGCCACCCCCTTGCCGACCCAGCCATAGCCGCACACTATTACGCGCTTGCCGGGCAGAAAAACGTCAGTCGCCCGCAAGATGCCATCAAGCGTGCTCTGGCCGGTGCCGTGCCGGTTGTCAAACAGGTATTTCGTGCGGGCATTGTTTACTGCAATGACAGGATACATCAGCCTGCCCTGCTTTTCCATCACAGCCAGCCTCTTGACGCCAGAGGTTGTTTCCTCCGTGCCGCCGACAATGCTTTTTGCTCTGGCTCTGTGGGCAGCGACATGCAGGTCGCCTCCGTCATCTGTAACTATCGCCGGCTTGAAAGAAATGACTTGCTTGATGCATTGTTCGTATTCTGATTTTGTTTCGCCACGCCACGCGTACACATCCACGCCTTTTTCATAGAGAAATGCTGCAATGTCGTCCTGTGCCGACAGCGGGTTTGCAGCGCAAATGGCAACATCCGCGCCCAGAGTCTTTGCAGCCATGACCAAGACGGACGTCTCTTTTGTGATGTGCAGGCAAAACCCAATACGCAATCCTGCAAGCGGCAGGCCGCGCTCGTTTTTTGCCCTTATCTTTTCAACTATCGCCATGCGCGCCTGCGCCCACTCAAAAGACAGTCTGCCACTGCTGGCAAGCTTTGCATCAGCTATTTTGCCGGCCACAAATGGAGCATCTTCGCACATGCAATAAAAGCTACTGGTTCTCGTACTCTTCTCTGAACTTTGCCCTGCCCCTTCTCATGATCGCAAACAGTCCCAGTATGACAGCAATCCACACAATGCTGAACATGATGTTAGTGGTGCTGACGTAGAGGTACGGCATCGCGTCGATGAGGTCTTCCTGTATCGCCTTGAGCGACAGGTGCATGTCTGTCATGCCGGTGTTGTACTCTGTGCTGTACTGCTCTAGCGACGATATCGAGTTGGCGCGTGAGAGTATGCTGTTGAGCTCCTTCTGGATGAGGCCAAAGTCAGTCCTTGCAGTGGGGAACGACCACACTGGGTTGCCGCTATCTGGCAGTTCTCTCTGGGCCTTTGCGACGTAGCTTGCCAGCTCTTCAGGAGTCTGGGCGGTCTCGGCCCTGTTGAGGTAGCCTAGCGCGCTGTCAACAGGATAGATGGCCCTATCGTACCCATAGTACGCCATGGCTGCGCCGATTATGATAAGCGCCAGAACGCCTGCCATCATGAGCTTGTACGAAGACGTCATAGAACCGACGGGCGATATGGACCCCTGAGCGATATTTAGGTGTGGCGGAATATTGCTCTATAAATTCCCGGATAAGCATTTTATAACCAGATTTCTTACAGCAGGGTGATTGGCACTCATGAAGGTCGCCCAGCGGGGCGAAATAAAGGAAAACGGCGGTAAGGAGCTCAACATCAACGGCACGAGGGTTGCCCTCTTTTACGCAAAGGGCAAGTACTACGCGATTGAGGCGCTCTGCCGCCACCAGGACGGCTCGCTTGCACCCGGCAAGATAGACGGCGAGGTCGTCGAGTGCCCGCTCCATTCGTGGCACTACAACATCAGGACCGGCGAGCTTTTGGACTACCTTGAAGGAGTGAAGCTGACCACCTACAAGGTGGACGTCAAGGGAAACGACATCTATATCGAAGTCTAAAGGTAAAATACCGGGCAAACCTGCTTCCATACCGGCCGTGAAATTATACAACACGCTCACCCGGCAGATCGACGAATTGCAGCCGCAAGACAGCACCGTCAGGATCTACGTCTGCGGGGTCACGGTCTATGACAATTCGCACATCGGCCATGCAAGGACTGTCATTGTCTTTGACGTCCTCCGGCGGTACCTGATGTCAAAAGGCTACAAGGTTGTCTTTGTCCAGAACTTTACAGACGTTGACGACAAGATAATCAACAGGGCAAAGGCGGAAGGCAAAAAGGCAGAAGAAATTTCAAAAAAATACATCGACAGTTATTTCCGGGATTTTGGCGGGCTGAACGTGCTGCCCGCTGACTACCATCCAAAGGCTACAGAGCACATCGATGAAATGATCCAGCTCATCAAAGGCTTGATCGACAAAGGTCACGCCTACCTCACGCTCAATGGCGTCTACTTCCGGGTCAAGTCTTTCCCGGGGTACGGCAAGCTGTCAAGAAAGCCCGTGGAAGAGCTGGAGTCAGGCGCAAGGATCGAAGTTGACCAGTCAAAGGAGGACCCGCTTGACTTTGCGCTGTGGAAGTTTTCATTCGAAGACCCGGCGTGGAATAGCCCGTGGGGCAAGGGGAGGCCGGGCTGGCACATCGAGTGCTCTGCCATGTCGCTGAAATATCTGGGCGACACGTTTGAGCTCCACGGAGGCGGCCATGATCTGGTGTTTCCACACCACGAAAACGAGATAGCGCAGTCGGAATCCTACACGGGCAAGCAGTTTGCAAAGGTGTGGATGCATTCCGGTATGGTGACAATAAATTCGCAAAAGATGAGCAAGTCGCTTGGCAACATTGTGACTATCGAGCAGGCGTTAAAGAGCTGGGGCATGAACTCTCTTCGGCTCTACTGCCTGTCGGTGCACTACGCTAAGCCACTTGACTACACCGATGACCTGCTGAAAGAATCGGTGCAGAGGTGGCGCCAGATAGAGACATGCGCATACGAGCTGCGCTCTGCATCCGGCAGCGGAGGCGAAGTCGACAGCATCCGCAAGACATGCGATGAATCACTGAAAGCTTTTGGAGCCGCGATGGACGAGGACATGAACACTTCACTTGCGCTGACCGAGTTCCTGAAGCTTGTGACAAGGATAAACCAGTATGCCGCAAGCGACAAGCTGACAAAGGACATGGCTGATGCCGCGCTGCCTGCTTTTGACAAAATAATGGACATCCTTGGGCTCAGGGTCATCGAGCCTGATGACGGGGAAAGGCAAGAGATCGAAGGACTGGTGGCAGATCGTAACAGGCTGCGGGCAGAGAAAAAATTCAAAGAAGCCGACGAGCTCCGGAAAAAGCTGCTTGACCGCTCTGTAGAGCTGATGGACCATAAAGGGCGTACTGTCTGGGTCAAAAGGGAAAGGACAGCATAATTTTACACGTTGGTGCAACAAGATGTACTCGTGCGCTAATGTGGTTGCATGCCACGGTAATGGCGTAGAATGAAGATAGTGGACGGAAAGCGCATGGGCTCAGTTACCGTCTTTGAGGACACCCTAATGCTTGCAGAAGTTGTAGGCGATGTCATACTCAACAATGGCCACCTCGAGCTCAAGGGCAAGGTCCTTGGCAACCTCTACGTGCGCAAGGGGACGTGCAGGATGCTCGGCATCGTCCGCGGCAACCTCGAGAATGAGGCTGGCGACGTCGAGGTCTTTGGGACCGTCCACGGCAAGGTCGTCACAAAGAACGGCTATACCTACGTCAACCCCGGAAGCAAGGTCGGCACCATCGAGAATGCGCCGATCAGCGGCGCCTAGCCCTGTTTTATCTTCTCAAGGTCCTTCTGCAGTAACTCGATGGTTTTCGGTATCTCTTTCTCGGCGCACTCTAGGCAGACCTGCTGCAGCGACAGCGGGTAGGTGAAATATTTCTCGTTGAGGGCAATGTCGCGCTTACATGACACGCATTTTTTCATCTTGTAAGGGTCAGTGTTCTTTACTATCAAACGTCCACTATTTCTCCCTGGTCAGGAGCGCGCGCGTCATAGCCATATTTCTCTTTGATTTCCTCGGCAAACTTCACGCATGAGGGTCCGTCGCCGTGCACCGTGAGCACCTTCGGGTTGCCCTTGATGCGATCGAGTATCTCAAACAATTCATGCCTGCTGTTGTGCCCGGAGAACTCGAAGCGTTTGACATCCGCGTAGCACTTCTTTATCTTGCCGTCGATGTTGGCCATCTTTTTGTCAAGGAGCATCCTACCCGGCGTCCCTTCTCCCTGGTACGAAACAAGCGCGATGCCGTTCTTGTCGCTGTCTGCTATCTGCTGCGTGTAGAAAATGGCAGAGCCCCCGACTAACATTCCTGCCGGCGAGATTATGGCACACGGCTCATTTACCACCTTGCGCCTCCTGCTCCATCCTTGAATCCATTCCGCCTCTCCAACCGCCTTTCTGAACAGCTCGGGATCCCGGAGGTAGGCCGGGTGGCTGCCCATTATCTGGTTGGCCTTGAGCGCCATGCCGTCCATCACTATCTTGTGCTTGAAGTTGTAAGCCTTGAGAACGCAGGCAATTTCCTGCGCGCGCTCTACAGAAAACGACGGGATGAAAAGCGTGCCCCCGCGCTCTATCACCTCGTTTGCAAACGCTATCAAATCCTTTTCAGCCTCTTCGCGGGGCTGCTGCTCGTTCTGGGAGTACGTGCTCTCTATTATCATCATGTCTATTTCGCCAAAGTCGAGATCCGCCGGGCGCAAAAGCTTTGACCCGCGGGTGTTGATGTCGCCGGTGTAGAACACCTTCTTGCCATCGTGCTCTACAATGACAGTCCCGCCGCCCACCACGTGCCCCGACTCGTGCAGAGTCACCTTGGCGTCGTTTACCATGTACGGCTCTCTGTACTGCAGGTGCTTTGAGCTCTTTAGCATCGTCATAAGATCGAGATACTCAAAGGGCAGGTAGAACCCGGACAGCTTTATCATATCTTCAATCAAGAGCTCGGACAGCTCAAAAGTGGGAAGAGTCCCAAGCGCCGGGATGTCTGTCGACCCAGACAGATAAAGTGACGGTACAAAGCCGGAATGATCAAGGTGCGCGTGCGTGATAACTACGGCATCAACTTCTTTTGGCTTGATGTGCATAGGGAATATCGGCTCCCTCTTTAGCAGGACGCCATAGTCCATGAGTATGTTTGTGTGGTCGCAATTTACTAGAAACGCTGAGCGGCCGACCTCTTTGGCCGCTCCCATAACCTTTACTTTCAATTTGTTTTACTGTTAAAACTCAATCCATAAGCGCTTTAAATCTTGCTAATTCCACTGCACCTGCCAGAGCGGTTCCGGCGCAGCAGGGTTTTCCAGCTTTTGCAAATATTGGTAGCCGCATTCGTCAAGCACGTATTCAAAATCGTAGCGGCCTGCCGGCTCTTTTTCAACCTGCTTTTTGATTGCTTCCCTGATAGCATTGCTCTTGTGCGGCCTGCAATACACGTACCAGAGGTTGTGCGCGCCTCTCAACTTGGCTAGTCTCCCGCGCTTGTCCTCCGGCATCTTTGTGTAATGCCTGTTCATGACCTCGGTGTTGACATCCTCCCATGAGGGAGTCCTCCACCATGCAACTTTCTCAAAGCCATGGCCGTCAAATTCTGCGGCCAGGCTGATCCCCTGATCAAGCGTCGTGACAATGACATCTGTGCTTTTCGCCACCGCATCGCGAAAGTCCTGTCCCGGCTCCATCCACCCGACAAAGATCAGGTCGTACTTCCTGTCTATCCAGTGCGCGTCAGATACCGTGATATAGTCAGGCTTTTCCGTGCCAAGGCCGTAGAAAATCCCCGCGTCCTTTTCGATGCCCTGCGCGTCTGGAAGGAACTCCCTGATTCTTTTCAAAAAGTCGCCGTAGCCGCAGCCGACATCAAGGTAGCTCGGGCTTGGCGCTATTGACTTGGCGATTGCGGCAACTCGCAATACATCGACCTTGCGGTAGGCAAAGTACGTCCCCCTAAAGAATGGAAAGCTGTAGCGCTCGTGGTGCGGAGATTTTGCATTTGCCCGGAACTGCGCCAGAGCCTGCCTTGCCTTTTGCAGATCGTCGAGGTTGAACGGCATCAGTCAAACCTTGCTTCCCACAGCTTTTTGCTGTTTGTCAGGGCGGGCAGCTCCTCCATGTAGCGAAAGCCGCATTCGTCAAGCACGTCTTCAAAGTCAAACCTCTGGCCGGGTTCCTCCTTTTCAAGCCACGACTGCAAAGCTGATTTTACCCTGCCTGCAATTTCCGGCTTGGCGTAAACGTACCAAAAGTTGTGCGCCGTGCGAAGCTTGGCTAGCTGTTCCTTTTTTGCAGGATCAAGCCCAGGCGTGTAGTAGCGGTTCATGAGCTCTGCGTTGATGTCTATCCAAGATGGCGTTCTCCACCACGCGACCCTCTCAAATCCAAACTCGTCGTACTCGCACCCCCCGTTGATGCCGCACTGGCCGCCTGCGTCAAAAGTGGTGATCACACATTTCGCACTCTTTGCAACAAACCTCCTGAAATCCTGCCCCGGCTCCATCCATCCGACAAAGGCGACGTCGACCGGCGTCAAGCTTTCGACCGGCGTCAGGTCGATATAGTCAGGCTTTGCAACCTGAAACGCGTAAAAAATGCCTCCTTCCTTTTCTATCCCCGTCGCGCCGGGCAGGTAACCGCGTATTTTTTTCAAAAAGTCGCCGTAGCCGCAGCCCACGTCGACATAGCTTGGGTTGTCCGCAACGGATTTTGCTAATGCCGCCACGCGAAGCACATCGATCTTGCGGTAGGCGAAATAAGAGCCGGCGAAAAACGGAAAGATATACCGGGCATGGTGAAGCGGCGGGCCGCGGGCCAAGAACTGGCGATAAGCTTGGTGGGCGCTCTGCAGCTTTTGGATCGCGAAAGGCATGCAGATCCGTACTTGCAATCCCTATATTTTTACTGCGTTGCGAAAACCGTCACGGTTGTATATAACGGCGTTTGCAAAAACCCAGCTTTGTTAAATAACTCGATTTTGAAGGTGACTTTTTTAACAGAATACCGATTATTTTAACAAAAATGTTCTATGGGCAGAATTGACCTTTTTGCTGGTCGAAGGTGCGGCGGGGAAAATAGTGCTGCTGCACAAATGATCGAATTTGCTTATTTTACGGTTTGCTTCGAACTACCAAAATCCTCTTAATAACTCTTAGTCCAAAAGAACTGAATAATAGCAACAGATAGCTCGCAATAACTATCTCACTCTCTATTTCGAGGGTATGAGCACGCGCCTCCAATGGGCTGGCGCGAAAGTGCCAAGAAGTAATTCCATTTATTATCATATTTTGTATTTGTCGATCATATTCTGGATCTATTTGTGGAATAGTATTAATTAACAATCTCGCTGAATGCAAGAACAAGATAGGGCTTAATCCAATTATTATAAGTCGGAAAAATTCATATCTCGATATGGGAGTTGAAACCGATCTAGCGGTGTGCTTCAATTTCAGAAAAAGAAAGATTCCTATTAGACTTATGGATCCTAATATGTAAATGCCTAGTCCAATGGCATACCAAATTTCCAAAATATCAAATATTGGAGTCATGCCGACGATCAGTTTATTCAAAGCAATTATCGTGGCACCGCTCCAACTAAACATGGGATTCAATATGGTGCTAAGATTAAGAGTAAAGAACCCGATAAAAAAGACCAAACAATATCCAATAGAGACCCGATTAGTCAGAACTGATGAATCATTATTCGCAGGCATGTAATTAACAGTCTTTGTCAATACCCTTGTAGTCCTTGATGCCCACGCGTTTGGTAATCTTGGGGAAGTAATTTTGCTAAAAACGCTTACAATCCCACTTAGGTGCCCAAGTCTATAAGCAAGAACGAAAGTTGTGATAAGATATGAAACAGATAATATTGTGCTAAGAATTCGTTGCTCTACAGTTATCCCAAGAAATAGCTGAAGGGAGTCGAAATTCTCCACTCCAGCTGGCCAATATTCAGGTCCTGAATTGGCAAAGATAGCCAAGAATAGTCCTGAGCGGCCTAATACCATAAAAGGAGAAAAACCAACTAGAGTAAGTAAGACCTTCTCAAGTAGTCTATTATCTCTAGTTCTAGGAGGATAATTGATGAAATTATTTCCGAAAGTTCCCAATGCTATTATTGCAGACAGGATGAAAATGACGAAGGCAAGTGCATACCATGGTTCACGTAATTCGAATGGATCTGAACCATTGTGTGATAACTGAACGAATGCCTCGCCAACGGCATAGGTCCAGTCATATGGATAGTGTGCTAGAAAGAAAATTGTGATTGAGAAAGTAGCTGTAAACAGTCCAAAACAATATGCTAGTAACCAGATCCTACGAACCATTCCTTTATCCTACCATGTCATGGTCGCATTATTAAGGAAGTATTTTGAGAAAGTGCGGCGAGTGAGGCTGCTGCAAATGACCAATTTATCATTGGTTAGATATTTTCGCTCTGAAGTTTGAAATACTTGGAATATTCTTCCTCCAACAATTTTTGATTATGACAGACAAGATGTGAATAGCCCCGTCGTTTGATGCTTCCAGACTGCTTATCGATGACATGCATTGAAGCATACTCTTCTTTATCAAGATTGAATTCACTGTTGCAGATTTCGCATTTGACAATACGAGGCGCTGCGGGGCGATACATGATGAGCTATCTTTGCATGACAGGGTATTAGCTTAAAAAGATTAGCTTAAGCTATCTTATTTTTGAAGCAATTGATAGTATAAGGTCTAGAGGGACGGAGAAGAGATTTAAATAAAGTAATACTAAAGTAATACTATGGGGGTAAAAAAGGCCAAATCTGCTGAAAGGTCTTTTGTTCTCAGACTTCCTGAAGAACATGCAGCGGCATTAGAGGGCTTGGTTAAAGCAGGATTGGCAAAATCCACTAATGATCTTGTTGTTAGGATTATAGCGTCTTTTCTTAAAGATATGAAGAGGAAAGCAGAAGATGCCAAGCGATAATGAAGGTTCAGCTCTTGGTGCATTAATAGGACTTGGAATAGCTTTGCTAGGAGCAGTTGTCGTTGCCTCAATAATTGACGACGCCACAAAGAAAAGAAAGTGGATATGTCCTGATTGCGGAGCCGAACTTCGGCAGGGAGTTGTCAAGTGCCCTAATTGTGGTATAAGGCTAAGGTGGGCTTGATAGCATATTAGTATGATTATGATACTAAAATCTTAAATAGCTGACATCCATTGCTATAGGTAATGGCACAGCAAATAGTGCTTGAAAAGGAAAGGAAAAGACGCAAGTCTGCAGCCGAATTTTTACAATGGCTAGAATCAATAGGCGGTATCTTCGTTGCGATTGCTGAATTATTGAAATTTATTGGATGGACTATCATTAGAATTGCTCAGTTTATTCGCAATGTCATGGGATTAAATGATTGGAGGGAGCAATACACATGACACTTTACTATCCGCCCACTAGGCGATCATATGATTGGAATGAGGTCATTAACATGGTATTGCAATTACCAAAACATACTGATCTGAGAATGGAAGACTGGATGGTACCGTTTCCTACTGAAGCAGGCTTTACCGAAAGACCTGCTGATCAAGATGGGCAGTCTGCTGATTATGGGATCAAGGTGAGGGATGGAAGGGCAATTCATGTCAAAGTATACGAAGGTTTCTACAAGGTTCATTGGGATGCACGTGACCCTATTACAGACCCGATTGGTCATTTGATATATGATGCAACACATTGGATTGTCTTTGGTGCATTTGCAGCAGTGATATTGTATTCAATATTCAAGACATCAAGACGATAGCATCCTTGGCGGGCGAAAATAACTGAAGGCATTGATAATTTTTGTCATTTGGACATATGCAGATTGCGGGATATGTCACAGAATAACTCCGAATTATTTATCTATGACATTCTTTATCGCCTAATTAGGCAAATGTCGTGTCCCCATTTCGTTGAAGGAAAGTGCAAAGTCATTAGCAACATTCCGCCGAAGGGATTCATAGAAGAATATTGTAATAGCGATGAAGATCACTATGGAAGGTGCCCTCATTACGTCTTACGACAAAAAGCTGAGAACAAAGCCTTTGATCTTAGGCTTCAAACTGCGGGTTCCAAATATACGCGCCTAGCTGAAATGAATCTTGTATCAGTAATCAACGGCGTAGTTCGTCATATGATGCGCTTCATCGATAAGTGTGAAAGTTGCAAGGCAGCTCAGGCAAGTACCGCTTTGGATAAAGGAAGATTATGCAACGTACACGAATTTTATTTGCAAAAGACTGTCTACATGTTACAGGAAGTACATGGTTTCAATAATAAATCCCCTACTCCATTCAGACCTATACAGCATGGACCTGTAAGTGACGAAGTGAATCGCCTTGCAACACGACAGAAACCAATAACATCTTGGGCAGATTCGAAAATTGATGCTGCGGCACTGGAAGGCATTGAGAAAGGTATGTTCGACCAGCTTGTAATTAGATACGTGAATATGCCCTACAAACAACTCGAGACCCTCACAAGTGTAATTTATGAAAAATCGGCGGCAAAACCGGAGCTTCCAGGCATCATTGAACAAATAAAAGAAAAATACAAGGAACAAGATGCGTTTGATAGCGAGGTAAAGCTTTTTGCCAATCCACTAAAGAAAGCCCTTGACGGAATCAAGGGAACTTTTGAAACAGTTGAACCGCTTCCAGTTGGAAGTTCTGGAATCCTTATCAAATTGAAGGAAAAACATCTTGCTGGCCAGGCAGGAAATGCCATTTATAGTGTCATGAAATTCCCTAGACCACGAGGTGGTGCATTTCGAATAGCTAATTTACAAATAATCAAGGAAGAAGCTGATTTGTTATCCAGCTTGAATCACGACAGAATTGTAAAGGTCATTATGGCTGGAGAAACTGAATACGAAGGGCTACAATTGCCTTGGTACATTATGGAGTTTATTGGTCCCTCAAAGGATCTAGGTGGCTACTTGCAGACAATCAAGGAGAAAGGCCTAAGTCTTGCAACTTTTACGAGCATTATAACAGATATTGCTTCAGCTCTTTCGTATTTGCATCAAAGCAAGATTGTGCACTGTGACATTAAGATGGACAACATTCTGATAAAGATGGATAATGACCACCCAATAGGCATGTTGACTGACTTAGGTTATGCACGTGCAAAAGACGGAGATCAGGAGGAAATAATAGCCATTAGGTTCGATGATGCAAATGCCCATCCATTTTTGAAGAAAAAACTTGTGAAATCATCTGACCCGGCTGCAGTTACTGCTAAAATTGCAAGGAAGGAGTTGGACTTTAGATTCGACTTGCACGCTCTTGGAAAAACCATACAATCAATGTTTGCTGTAGTGGATGGCAAAATAATTGATAGCAAAAGCCAAGAGTCCGTCGAGACTAGTTACGATTACAGATACTTGAACTTGCTAATGGCTCGGTTGATCTACTCAGGAGCATATCCCACAATAGATGATAAACCTAACGACCTTCCTTCGTTAAATAGACATTTCCAAGGACTGGATCATGATGCTATGCGGGAGCTTGCATATGACTCTTCTAAGGATATGTATGAGGATCTTCTCAAACTCAGTGGGATCAGCCTTGAATCTTGGATACCAGAGCTAAATCCCTTCGCACCGGATGTAATTTCTCTCGGTGCCAAAGAAACCAGAGTCGTCTTGACCAAAAGACTACTCAGGATACTAGAACATCCTGACTTTGACCGACTTGGATCAATTAGTCAGCTTGGTCTGATAAATTTCGTATATCCTAGTGCTAAGCATACCCGATTTGAACATGCACTAGGTACGTATGCTCATGCATGCGAATACATTAGAAGCCTTTGGTATAACACCAACGATCCATTATTCAGATCAATAGTTCGCAAGAAGGACTTATACTCAATTATGCTTGCATCTTTACTGCATGATTTAGGGTACTATCCAATGGCTCACGACCTAGAGGATTGCTCCAAATGGCGAACCTCGAATATTAAGCATGAAATTTTTAGTTGCAAGATAATATCCGAGGAAATGGCTACACAAATCCAAAACGACTGGCAACTCAATTCTGAAGAAGTAAATAAGATAATATGTGGTGACACGAATTCAATTGTAGGAAAAATCCTTCACTCTATTATTAGTGGACCAATTGATGCAGACAAACTTGATTATTTACTTAGAGATGGAATGCATCTCGGCTTGCCCTTTCCAGAGGGGATTGACAAGCAATGGTTGTTGAGGAATCTCACAATAGCATATGGGGAGTCGATAGTACCCGCGTTGGCAGTGACGAGCAAGGGAAAGGTCACAGCCGAATCACTAGCTACAGTTAGATTTGACATGTTTACCGTTGCATATTGGCACCATACTATTAGAGCAATAAAGACAATGTTAAGATATGCAGTTGATAGGCTCGATGCGGCGAAGAAATATGATGAAAATGAGTTCTATGATTGGGTACGTACCCTTCCATACGTAAAACCGAATTTTGAATTGGTAGAGAACGCCAGAAAAGGTATCATGTACACCGATTATCTACTATTGTGCTGGCTAAGGGATAAGCTGGACAGTGAAGGTAAAGTAATGATCGATATGATCTTACAACGAAAATTATTCAAGAGGATATTAGTTCTAGATAGTACTAAGGAAGACACCCAAGCAATTCATACGCATCTTATCAAAGCGCAAGATTCTGACATCGAACGAATGCGTATAGATCTTGAATCGAAGATCCGTGACGTTCTCGTTGGTACGAGTATAAAAAATATCGCTGACATTAAGCCCTTGGTTCTTATTGATGTGCCAAGGTCTCAAGCAGATCCGAATCCACTTTATGCGGTAACTGAAATGGGATGCAATCCGATGTCCCAGAACTCAGTAGTATGGAAGGAGCTTGTTGAGAAGTTTTCGCAAACTGTTGAATCAGTTAGGGTTTTTGTTCACCCAGATATTGTACATACTCTCGAATCCGCCTTGCCCAACAAGGAGTTAGTGAAAATGCTTCAACAAGTTGTTCAGTCTCCTAGAGGATATAGGCGTCAATGAGTATTTACGATAAAAATAAGCGCCCAAACTCTATCATAATTAGATATCTTGTTCAAACTTTGGATTAACTCCAAGTTCCTGCATCTCCTGAATTACCACGCATATGTTATGACAAAGTATCTTCAAAAGTACTTCATTCAGCTGTGCTACCTTATCTTTGCTTCTTATATTATCCTTGAACTTGGACTTGATCATGTGAAATACAGTTTCACAATTAGAACGTTGGTGATAGTGTTTCATGAAATCATCTTGGTTTAACATAAAGTAGTGATACATCTTTCTCCATGCGTTTGAGCCATTTGCATTTTGTACTGCATTCTTTCTAAAGGGAATGAAGGGCGTTGCTCCTAGCATGTCAACAAATCGATAATTGGCGCGGCTAGAATATGCCTTGTCGGCAAGAACCTCTTGAATGTCAAAACTCTTGGCTGTTTTTTCAACTAATGGAGGCAAGAAGTGAACGTCATTACGATTTTCTTCTGACAACTGAACTGCTGTAATAATGCCTGTTTTCACTCCGCAGATTATGTGCGCCTTGATCCAAGTGCGATACTTTGTGTCTTTTCCATGCTTGAAATCGAAATATCTTGCAAAGCGTGATGTCGAAAATCCACTGCTATCTACGGCAAAGTTCTTTTCTACAGTCCTCAGCGGTAGGCTGCTTATTGTTATCAGATCATCTAATATTGGCATCAACTCTGGCTTTCTCATAAAGTTGCTAATTGACACATATGTGCAGGATGTTTGGATGTAACCTTCGGCCATTGCTTTTTGCATTGAAGCCATAAAGCGGCGTAATGAAAAGCCCGTGTAGGTCCGAAGTGCTGAAGCAAAAATCATATCAGCAATAGACAAACGCGGCCGACCACGTTCATACAGCGGCTGCTCTACAGTAGCGCAAATATCTGTTAGTATTTTCATGAATGTCAATTGCTCTGAGCATTTGGCTTCATTGTAAGCCTTCCAATCTTGGGAATATGATCGTCTTTCTTTAGCAACATATGCTGTCAATTTTGTTTGCCCCCATTTCAGCTTGGGTAATGGAATTCGCTTTTTCCTCCGCTTTTTTGATAGGGTGAGCGATCGAGTTGTCATTTGTACCACGACTTCTGTCAGCAGAGCCTATGCCCATTACCATTATACCACATTACCATATGTGGAATTGGTATAAGTAGTTTGTGGTAAATACCGCCAACTTTATTTACCATTATACCTGATATTTGCTTTATGAGCAAAAGTCGTGAGAAGGCCAAGACTTCTATAAACATTGACAAGCAGACATGGCAGGACTGGATCAAGTACGTTGTAAATAAGACAGGTTCGGCGAGGAAGGTTAGTGAGGAGACAGAGAAGGCTATTCTAGAGTATATGAAAAAGCATCCATAAGATGATAAGGCTTTTATATATGATACATGCATGTATAACTAGGATGTATGACATCAATGTATAACATAAATGTTGTCGTTATAGTATCACTTCTTAGTGATACTAGTAGGAAAAAGTACGGCGTTTATCGAAGGAGGAAATATTGAAAATGCCACCTTTGAGAGTCCCAGACAATGTGAAGCTGATAGGAAAAGAGAAGGTGCTCAAAATGCCGCCGCAAGACCGAGAAAGGTATTATGAAAAAGTCATTCTTGATATCTTGCTTGCCAACAGAGAGGGTGCCACAGCAAACGAGATTTCCACCAATACAGGTTTTGCGGAACGGACTATCAAGGTTCACTTGGACAAACTGGCTGCACGTGGTGAAGCATACGCTGTATCAAGGGGCGGAGCTGCGTTCTACTTTGCGCGTGGACTTTCACAAGAAAAGGCTTTGACCATAAAATCAAAAACGAAGGAAGGGCTGTACTATGTCATAACAAACCTGAAAAGTGCAGATGGTGACTTTTTCTATATCCAGCAAAAGGAGCTTGACGAATATCGAGCTTTGCGAGTAAAAGGTGCAATAATGATAGCAAAAGCTGATGGACAGGACTTTATAAAGCAGTTCCATACTCATATGGCTAAGGAGCTAGAACGGGAATGACCAAGCTTTCCTTCAGCAAGACAGATTCCGATGGTGTCGTTAGTACTGGCAGGCTTATCATAGGCGATATTGTAATTGAAACGCCCGCGGTCTTCCCAGCTGTGCGAACCACCCAAGCTCCAAATGAGTTAGAGCTCCTGATCAATGAGAAGGGCAAATACATGCTAGAGCATGTAAACGGCGCAGTTCTCAGGCTTTATCATGTTCCCACATTGATTGAACCAAACACTGCAAGACTTGCAGCAGAAGAGCGGCAGCGGCAAGGACAAAAAACAATCGATGGTGCACCCATTCCTAGAAGCCCATACGGTACTTTCTACAATGACAGCCTGCCTATTTGCGATCCCTGTCTTGAATATACAAAAATCCTTAATTCAGAAATGGATAAGCGGATGGCTCGTGTGGAAGCAGTGCCAGTACTTCATACATATTTTGCACAGTTTGAGCGAAACAAGAACCTGCTAGAGAACCCTGATGACAAAGCGATACGTACGCTACGCTAGGCAATGTATAACAATCTTTGGTTTGGCTCAAGCAAAGAAGCAAGAAAAGACAGAGATAGGATGCTAACTGACTTGACAAAGTATCAGCTTCAACACTTCCGCATATCCCTGCCCGGCGTACACATTGTTGAAACAATGGATGATCTCAAAAGCTGTCTTGAGATTAACGACTTCTGTCAGACTTTGGCATACCAGGCGGAAAAAGAGCGCGTGACATACCTGCTATTCCATAGAAAAGCGATAAAGGATTCTGACATAATGGACAAAGCAATAGAATACCTACGCGAGAACAAACAATCGAAACTGAATGTCATTAAATTCAAAGACCTGGACCTGCACTGTCCTGTAGATTATAAGGCAAGAACTGCATTCAGGCGTTTCCTAGCAGACATAAACAGTATCAAAGAGGAGCAAAAAGATAGAGCATTCATGATGTTAGAAGCTGGAACGCAGTACTATGTATCGATGCAAGTCTTTGACATTGTCTCGACCACACTGACAGGCTTTGATCGTGACATTACTGGGGGCAAGAGAGAAGAGGGAAAGAAATACTATCCTCTATGGTACGATGAGGCAAAGATGTGGCCTAGACCCACAGACGATGCGCCAAAACCACACCCCGAACACTGTCATGTATGCGCAGAAACACAGAGTTTTGACAACCTTGATGACGATACAGTGGCGCGCAGGAAAAGATTACACCGGTTGAATGACCTAAGCAAAGACGCCAAAACGCTCTGTGAAGCAGTAACTGCAAAAGATGCAGCCCTGATTATGAAGCAGAGAGTAGCTTTTGCCGAGTTCTCTTATGCTAGAGACTTGATTTTTTAGCTTTAGCCCATCTTTCTTTTTCTTAAATCGCATTATCACATCCAAAACATCATTACCCGATAACTCGATAGAACCAATTTTCCCTTTTCAATCAAGTTTTTCTACAAGTCTGCATGATGCAACATAGGCAGACGATGACGTATATCATGTATGTTGACGAAAGCTACGATTCGAGTCGTAAGTTCGTTATTCTAGCGGGTTTCATAATTCCCCTGAAATTTTGGCATAAATTAGATAATGATTTGAAGCATCTAAAGCAGGAGTTTTTCCTTGACCGGCACATCAATCTGAAACACCTCCGAAGGCACAAGTACGATGCGCATGGGCTTTGGGAAAAGTTATCAGAGAAACAAAAATGTGATTTTGATGATAAGTTATGGGGGATAATTGCGGCTCCTGAAAATACTGCCATTGTTGCGGTTATTAACAGGGAAAAAATGGAGAAGGACGATAAAAGCCTCCTCTTCTATCTGCCCTATAGTTTCATTCTTGAAAGATACGAATACTTCCTCAGTGAAAATCATACTATGGGGATTGTCATCATGGATAGGGCGAATAACAGCATGGAGATAAAGGATTTGTACTATTCTCATCGCAAGTTCCTGCGTGGTGGGATAGCAGTCAAGAAACTACCCGACCCTCCTATGAAAGGAAATATGATAAGGCTTGGTAAAAGCTACCAATACAAGCAGTTAACTCATGTATGTGAAGGACTGGGATTCATGGACGATGATGATAGTAACTTCTTGCAGATAGCTGATCGTATTGCCTCCGCAGTCTCAAGCAAATTTAATCAAAATATCAACAAATGGTATGACAGGTTGGAACCCATACTAAGAAAGGGTGATGATGGTAAGCCTGATGGCTATGGTTTGAAACTATTTCCATCGCCCGACACTTGACAGCCCAAGAATTGCGACACTGGTAATTCTTAGGGTGTTTCTCCCAATAAGGCATTGATTCTAGACACAGCCGATGCTCCCATGAGTATGGTCAATACTCGTTGATAGAATATCAGTATCATCACAATCTACAATGAGCACTCCGTTATCCAATATGAACCCCGTCTTGTTATCAAAGTCGCCTAATGCATACAACGTGCCATCAGTTGGAATAAGAATTGCACCGCGATTTACAAAGTGACCGCTAGCAGCAATATTTGTGAATGTTGTACCCGTAGCAATTTGACCATGAATTGTATTTCTTATGAAATTGTAATTATCAAAGGTGCCATGACTTAGAATAAGTCCCTTATTGATGATATTGCCACTGTTCTGAAAGTCTGAAGTAAGTATTAGCGCATTACCAGTAGGAATTTCTAGTGTCAAGCCCAGAGTAAGAGTAAAGCTATTCACGGTGCAACTATGGAACTCCCTTGAATCAAGCGGGTAGTCAACTCGTTTCCAGTTTCCACCAAAAAAGATACAACTCGTCTTGTTAAGCTTGATAAAAGTATCAGCGTAAGCTTGTTGTGCCAGCTGAGCGGGAAATAATAATAACATGAATAAGCTTAATCCAACCATGTATGATAGTGCTGGTCGGTTAACCATAACCGAAGGTAGAATCTACTATTAGTTAAGTATTCTTTAGAATTAGCAATAACAGCATCTACCATGCGACTTGAACATTCAAGTTTAGACATGCAAACAATGGACAGTTTAGGTTTATGAAGCTCAGCGTAGTTTCAGTTGGATAAGTTTAAGCTCCCGATTCAATATTGAGTACGTTTTTGTAAAGTCGGTTGTCTCGTTCACGATATACTCTTCAATTGCGGGCCAGTTCATTTCATAATACCATTGAGCCATATTTGCTGCTCGTCCTGACTTTCCCAATAATCTCTGATATCCCTTGAATGATCCGTTATTTGCAATTACCAGAACATGCTTTAGGTCAATCATCGGCCTATGTCCAAGCTTCAAACCTTCAAGACCACAATATTGCTTAAGCTTGTATTTCATGAACTTGCATTCAAATGCCAAGTTATTGCCAACTGGAATAAACGCCCAAATCCCATTATCAAGGAATATTTTCTTGAACATCTCAACTATTGCTCTTTCTGATGAGCCAGGCTCCCATTCTTTCAGAATTACTAGCTGCGCGCTCGCCGCACCATCAAGCATCTGATATTGTATTGAAATGATCTTTGATTTGCAAGGGTCAAAGCTTGCGCCCGCATCATTGCGGTATTCGTCTAAGGGTACTGTTTCGATGTCGAAATAGTAGAGCGGCAAGCACATGGAGCATGATTACACTTGTATTTTAGCTTGAAAAAACGATTGATGTCGAGAAGCTGAATTATTTAACAGCGGAATTCGTTTTTTAACATAACGGCGTTGTTTAACAAAGCTCAAAAACCCAAAACGCTTATTAAGTTCGGTATCGCCAACTGGTGGTATGGTTAGGAAATTCGACGACTGGTGGAAAACAGTTCCAGCTGACTTGAAGGCAAAAGCTCGCAAGGGCGACGAGGCAAACAAGCCGTTGCTAAACCAAGTTAACTACGTTCTTCTGCATCTTCACCTACAGGGCAAGCACGATGCAAAGCCATCCCATGAAGAGCTGAAGGATTGGCTGCACAGTGGCCAAGTAGACGTCCTCAGAATGAACAAATAAGATTTCTTTTTCCCTTTCTTTTCTATTTTCATCAGCAGAAGTGGACGCTCTTCACAACACAACAAGGGGATTGTTATAACAGCGTTTTGCAGCATCCATAGGGTTTAAATAGTTTCGAACAATACTGACGACTAAGTGAATTATAGATGCCAATTGCTATACTTCCAGACGTCGATGAGCAAAGATGTATTGGCTGTGCACTCTGTGTAGAGATTTGCACCGCCCTCGGTCCAGACGTTCTCAGAGTAAAACCAGTAGAAGGATGGAAGAGGGGTAAGGCATTCGTGTTTTATCCAGAAAGATGCATTTCAGACGGCGCGTGCATTGGCGTATGCCCAACACACGCTATCTTCTGGATGAGGCCGATGGAATACACAGCAGGACAGCCAGTTCCTCTGCACAAGAACGGTGTGTTCAGCAAGGGCTGGGAAGAAGGTTAAGTCCCAACTAGAACCTCTTTTCTTTTTTCATTTTTATTTTAATCTACCAGTCAGCCGGCGCTTACCTGATCCTGTCAAAAATACCTGCTAAGTAAGTTATTGCTACCTGATTTAAATAATTAACCAGCCATATCTAAGCATGGTCAAAACCAAATACTCATCCGTGAACAATATTGATTCGATAAAATCCCGCTCTGTCCTCCGCGTCGTAAACAGCGCCAAGACGATAGAGGGCGAGGGCTTTGTGGTGCACAGGTCGTTCCCGACACACTTCCTTTCCGACTTTGACCCGTTCATGCTGCTGGACGAAATGGGTCCGATGGACCTCGCTCCCGGAGAAGCCAAGGGCGCGCCGGACCACCCGCATCGCGGCTTTGAGACGGTGACGTACCTGCTTGACGGACGGTTTGAGCACAAGGATTCTCATGGGCACTCTGGCAAGCTCGAGCCCGGGGACGTGCAGTGGATGACCGCCGGAGCCGGCGTGATACACTCGGAAATGCCGGAAAAAGAATTTGCCAAGACAGGCGGGCGGCTGCACGGCTTTCAGCTGTGGGTCAACCTGCCAAAGAAGGACAAGATGGCAAAGCCGCGCTATCAGGACATCAAAAGTGATAGAATACCTGTCGTCAAAAGCGATGACGGTCGCGTGCAGGCCAAGGTGATTGCAGGAGAAGCTTTTGGCAAGCATGCCGTGATGGATACGCGGACTCCTATAACATACCTGCACTTTACGCTCCAGCCAGGCGGCAAGGTAGTGCGGCCAGTGCCGCAAAACCACAACGCGTTTGCGTACGTTGTCGGCGGCAAGGGACTCTTTGGAGCAGACGAAAAGCCGGCGCAGCGGGAACAGGTCGTGCTGTTTGCCAATGATGGTAACGAAATATCAATTAAAGTGCCGGACGACGCGGCATCGCCACTGGACGTGCTTTTGATAGCCGGCGTGCCCCTGAATGAGCCGGTTGCCCGCTACGGGCCGTTTGTGATGAACACCAAGGAAGAGATCTATCAGGCAATAGGGGACTATAGAAGTGGCAGGATGGGCCAGATAGACTTCTAATTTTTTTAACGAGAGAAGCAGGTCAGTTCCTGCTTACCTAGACAGGTGTTGTTAACCTACTAAGTAACCAATTGCTACCATAGTTAAATGCAACTTTGCCGATAATAACGCATGGCAAAATCTGCAAAGCAGTCGTTGCACAACCTGATAACCGACCCGGAGACAGGCGAGGTCATCAGCACAGACAGCGGGCAGGTTGTTGCAGACATTAATCTATCGTTAGAGCCAGAATGGCGCTCTTTTGATTCTGAAGGAGACCAGAGCAGGGCAGGAGCCCCAAGCTCGCTTGCCCGGCACGACATGGGGCTGTCTACAATGATAGGCAGGACCGACAGGGACGCCGGCGGCAATTCTATCGCTACCGACATGCGCTACCGGATGGAGAGGTTAAAGATGTGGGACAGCAGGAGCAGGATGCATTCGCCGTCAGAGCGAAACTTCCAGCAGGCGTTCAGTCAGCTTGTCAAGGTAAAGGACAGGATGGGTCTGCCAGACTCGGTCATGGAAAAAGCCGCCTACGTCTACAGAAAGGCGCAGGAAAGGGGGCTTATCCGGGGCAGGACAATAGGCTCTGTCCTTGCCGCTTCAATATACATCGCAAGCAGGCAGATGGGCGTATTGAGAACGCTAGACGACATTTCAGCAGACAGCGGAATCAAGCCAAAGGAAGTCGGGAGATCATACAGGCTCTTGGTGTCAAGCCTTGACCTGAAGGTGCCAGTCATAGACTCCAACAAGTACGTGGCCAAGGTTGCAAACAGCACAAACTTGAGCGAGCGCACAAAGAGAAAGGCGCTAGAGATAATGGCAGAGGCGCAGAGCAGGGGAGTCTCTGTCGGCAAGGACCCGATGGGGATTGCGGCATCCGCACTCTATCTTGCGACCCGGTTCACAAGGGAGCTCAGGACGCAGGCCGACATCGCCAAGGCTGCGGGCGTGACAGAGGTTACCGTAAGGAACAGGTCAAAAGAGCTGAAGGTGCGCCTGCGAATCAAGGTTCCAGACATCGAAATCCCTGCATGAAAAGCCTTATCTGCAATGACTTGCATATCGTCTAGCAATGTGCGACTACATGTACTACGAGCACAAGCAAAGGGCAAAGATAAAGCTGCCAGAAGCCGAGCCAGAGCTTGAAAAAGTCGAAGAGCAGCCAGTGATAGTAAAAGCCTAGAGCCCTTTCCTTCTTTTTTGCGCCTTTGAATTGGCGTCTGCAAGCCTCAATGGTTCCGTGCCAAGCTTCACGATTTCTATCGCAGTTTTCAGGCTTATCCTGTGGCCGACGCTTATGTACAGCCTGCCTAGCAGGTAGCCAAGGGCCTGGCCGCCAAGCTCGACAAATCCGTCGGGTTGGACAGTGCCGCATAGCCGGCTCTTTGCCACTCCTATCGCGGGCTTGTCCAGAGTCACGCCGACATAGCAGGCAAGGCCGCACCTCCTTGGGTGCAAGAGCCCATGGCCGTCTATCAACAGCAAATCATAATCATCCTTTAGCATTCTGACTGTCTGGAAGATGGGCTCTGCCTCTCTCAGCATCAATAGCCCGGGTATGTACGGGTGCGTCACTCTAGTTTTGTTGTCAGCTGTTTCAATGATCTGGTTTTTTTCCATAACCAATGCGGAGCAATATGCGATATTGCCGTCATAGGCAACGTCTACTCCGCAGATGCGCTTGATCTCGCTAAAGTCATCATACGCAACTACCTTTCCTGCAATTTCCTTCTGCAGCCTGACCGCGTCACCGTACTTCAAAGCTCTAAAGTATCATCTACGACTCGTGCATTTAGCCTTGCAGCCGCCACTGCTTCTTTCATGAAGCCATCGGCTACTATTGTCACTTCGTCAAATCTGGATGCAAACCTGCTCAATGACTCGACAAAAGTGGGAAAATCCTGCGGCCTCTGGCCTGTCCTTGTAGCAAGGTTGTGCGACGCGGGGAACACATCAGATATTTCGGCCGGGATAATCCCGAGGAACGGGCTGTAGCTGCACACCTGCGCGTCAGGGAACTTTTTCACGATCTCCCTAAATCTTCTGGTGGAATAGAACGGGTGGAGCTCGCCTTCGGGACACAAGATTAATTTTTTCTTTGACGTCTTGAATTGTTCAACCGCTCGCCTGAATCGCTTTGCCTCCGGCCTGTGCTGGTCTACCGGGCCGTAGAAAAAGATCGCCCTTTCCTTGAACATCGGCGTCCCGTCTTCAAGCATCTCGATGTCCTTGAAAAGCTGCACTGCCTCCATCAGCTTTGGGTGCGCTCTGGCCTTTTGGACAACGTATTCCCACAGTCTGCCGTCCATTATCGCCTGCTTTACCGAGTCCACTTCCGCCTTTAGGATGTGCAGATTGTGCTTTGCAACCTCGATCACCCTCTCGTCATTCTGCATACCGCGGAGCTCCTGCAGGTTGTGCGAGCTGCAGACGGGACACTGGCAGGGCAGATATGTCAATTCATCCAGCCTGACTGTGCCATTTGGGGTCATGTACCTGCCGTCCTTTGCGTACAGCATGTAGGAAGCCGAATCAAACATGTCGCAGCCAAGGGCAACTGCAAGCGGGATTGTCAGCGGGTGGCCTGCTCCAAACAGGTGCACCGGCTTTGCCGGGATGACTTTCTTTGCGGCGACTATCATTTTTGCAAGCGTCGCAAATTCATACGCCTCCATCACTTCAACCGGGCTTCCAAGCGCCATCAGCCTGAAGCCCATTTTGTCAAGCTCCCTTGCGGAGTGCTCCACAAGGTCAGAATGCTCTGCGCCCTGCACAGGTCCGACCCATATCGCGTCCGTGTCGCCTACGACGCGCAGAGTCTCCTTGCAGTTCTCCAGAGTGGTCGCGACATATTCCTTTGCGCGATGGTAGTCTAGGCCATAGCCAGTGGGCTTGTCAAGCGGGATCGGTATGTCGCTTCCGATGTCTTTTTCAAACTGCGCCATGACAGCCGGCTCGACGTCTACGGAGCCGTATTCGATCACCTGGTAGCCGCCCGAGTCGGTCATGACCGCGCCATCATAATTTATGATGTCGTGGATGCCGCGTTTCCGGGCCTCGTCACCAAAGTGCCGGAGCGTGATGTAGGCATTCGTGATCACGATGTCAAAGCCCATCTTTTTTAGAAATTGCGTGCTGACGGTCTGTCTCACAGGGTGTACAACCGGCACAAAAGCCGGGGTCTCGACGACCCCATGGGGCGTCTCAAGCCTGCCTATCCTTGCAGCCAGATCCGAGTACCGGACCTCGAACACAACTACTTCTTTGACTCCCTCATGAAATCGTCATAGATCTGCCTGACCCTGTCGGCAGACAGCCCAGAGCCTTCCTCAACTCCCGCCTGCGTGACCTTTATCTTGTCCATGACGATTATCGCGCCGACGTCTTCGCGTATCTTGACAAGGCCGGGGAACACCCGCGCCAGCCTCTCTGCAAGGGCCTTGAAGTCAAACGGCTTTTCCATCAGTCTTATCTCTTTTACAAACGCGCCGTTCAAGATCAGTTTCAGGATGCCGTGGCCTTCCACGTTGTCAATCACCACGTCAAGCTTTTCGTCAATGCCGGCGAGCGTGCCGTTGTAAACTTTGTTATCTGAAGTTTCTATGGAGACTTTTTTCCCAAGGAACTGGAGCGTCTCCTCTCCAAATTTGCGGGTAACAACTGCTGCCATCCTGAACGGTATCTTGACGGTGGTATATATACGAATTTTTAGGCAAGTGCATCTTGCAAGCGTACAAGAGCAGCCTTCCAGTATGATCTCGCGCCCTCTACCTGCTTTGAATCTGCTAGCTTGCTGTGCTGCACAGCCACCTGGCTCTTTGATCCGTTCTTTTCATAGAAATTCACTTCGACGCTAGTGTTGTCATTCCAAGTGATCCGCATCGATTTTTCTTTTGTTGCCTTGTGGATAGCGAACCTGTCCTTGAGCCACTTGCTCCGCAATTTTTCGTCGCTCCAGTGTTTGTACATGGTGCTCAGCGGAACGTCAAATGTCTTGCTTGCGCTCACAGAGTAGCCGTCAGGCCTCTCGTGCTTTTCGCGCAGGCCGCGCTCCTGTTCGTAGGTGACTGTCACCATCTGGCTCCACCAGCCGGGCACACCCTGCTTTTCGTAGAGGTATCCTGCAATCTCTTTGTGGGTCATTTTTGTCGCGCCCATCCTGTCAAGGATTGAAAACCACTGCTGCCAGTTCTTGCCTGTCTTTGCCTGAACAGCATCGTCGCTCATGCGCGCCCTGCCCATACTGTCATCGCTGCCTGGCTTTCCTAAATATGTATAACACAGCTGCAGCTCCTGCTATCCCGATTCCTGCAATTGCGCCTATCCGGCCAGTCACTGTCCGGGCCGCATTCTGCGTGGGCTGGCCGCATGGAAGCCATCGCCGCAACGCCTAGTATGAACATAATGGGCAGGAGCCATTTTTTCAACGGTATTTTATCATCTGATCCTGTTAATCAGTATTCAAAGAATTTCTGCATGTCGCCTTTTTCTGACACCATCGCCAGCCAGTCTATCCCAGTTTTTTTCGGCGATTTTTTTTGCAGAGTGGATATTATTTCGCCAGCAGTTTGCTCTGGCGTCTTGCCGGTGGTGTCAAACTCGGCTACCTTGCGCTTGCCAAACGTCTTTAATGAATCATAAAGCGACACGCCGAGAATCTCGCTTGCCATGTTCTCGCGGCTCTTTTCTGCCGTGTATTTCCTCTTCTCAAATGTTTTTTCAAGCTCGTAGGGCGACCTGCGCAGGACAGCTACCATGTCAACGCCGGCGGGCTTGAGCACGTACGGCGCAAGATGCCCGACTATTATCAGATCTTTTTTTGCGGCAAGCGCCTTTGCAAGCAGCCTGGATAATTTCTTGGTGTCAACGTCAAGACCCTTGCTTGTCTTTTTTGCAATAGCGTTGTTGCCGATTGCAACCTTGTTGATGTCGATTATTTCTGCATCAAGTTTTTCCGCGATTATCTTGGCGCTTGTGTGCTTGCCTACCCCCGGGTTGCCCGTGATGACTAGCCTGAAATGCTTCAACCATGCTGCATGCTGCCATGCGCTATTTGCATTTTGCTGTAGGTTTATCCGCCGGCTCGTGCCAGCATTATGTGTGCGCGCCTGCGAGTCCTGCGGCAGAGTAAGGTTCTACTCACTCAATTTCCTGTTCTCGAAAACCATCTGCAACGAGTGCTACCTGAAAATGAAGGAAAAAGAGAATAAACGCTAGCTCTGCGCGCTACCGCACTTTGTGCAGAACCTTGCATTGATTTTTAGCTTGTTGCCGCAAGAAATGCAGAATTTCCCTTCCGGCTCCAGAGTCTCCCTGTTTAGCGGCGTTAATTGCGGCGCCGTCTCCTCTGTCGGCATCGATGATTCGGCGCCCTTGTACATGTCGGTGACTGCACCACTTGGCCTGAACGAGTCGTCCGTGTCAGGCGCTAGCTCCGAGTCTTTTTTACCGCCCTTTTCTTCAAGATAGAGCAGTAGGCGCGGGCCCTGCCCTGTTCCGGCTAGGTTCACCTGTTCCCCGAGCCACAACGCAAACTTTCTCAGTGTCATCTCGGGAGTGGAAAATGTAAGCGAGTGAGTGGACATGTACTCCTCAGTGGCAGACCTGCCATTGAAAACCTTGGTCATGGTTTTGGTTGTCCAGCCGTGGCTATTAATTATTGCGAACGCCCGCACTTGCTGCAGAACTTGGCCTTTGCCGGTATGGAGGCGCCGCATATTATGCAGTTCTTTGTGCCTGACTGCGGCCTTGGAAGCTCGATCTCTACAGGCTTGAACGAGGGCTCTTGCATCTGGGGCGAAGGCATCGTATATTCGCTTGAAGGTCCGGCCATGCCGCCTGCATTAACAAAGCCGCCCATGCCAAATCCAGCCTGCTGCCCCGACGGAGTCGGGGTTCCGCCTGTCGGGCTCTTGATGGTCGTGCCCTTTTCCATCGCGGTCTTTAATTCAAGTATTACGCGAACAGCAAGAAAGTTCATCGCGGAGGTAGCGACAAGGTACTCGCCTATCTTGGCAAAGAATTCCTTGTCATTCATCTTGCCCTGCTTGTACAGTTGGTTTGCGTCGATAAACGACTCGTACAAATTCTGCGTATCATTGACCAATAGCTTCAGCTTCTCAGTCAGACCGCCGAGGGTATCGACGCCAAAAGACATTGAAAAATGAAAAGCGAGCGGGCTTTAAAAATGATTGGTATGCCCGCTTGTTGTTTTAGTACTGGGTGCTTCCGCCGGTGTAGCCGTGCTCGTAGTTAGTGTTGCTGTAGCTGCTGTTATTGTTCTCGCCATAGCTGCGCCTGCCACCGCCGCCATAGCTCCTGCGTCCACCGCCATATCCGCCACCGCGACTTCCGCCGCCATAGCTCCTGCGTCCACCGCCATATCCGCCGCCACTGCTGCCACCGTAGCTGCTGCGCCTGCCACCGTAACCTCCACCGCCGCCATAGCTCCTGCGTCCACCGCCATATCCGCCACCGCGACTTCCGCCGCCATAGCTCCTGCGTCCACCGCCATACGACTGGCGCTGCTGCACCACTGGCACGGCAATTCCCATCTCATCGTTTAGCTTGCGTATCGGCAATTTTGTCTGGGCTAGTATCCTGTCAAAGTCGGCAACCCTGTCCTGCGACACAAGCGAGATGGCCTTGCCCTCTGCGCCTGCCCTCGCGGTCCTTCCGATCCTGTGGAAGTAGATGTTCGGGTCGTCTGGCACGTCGTAGTTGATGACGTGGCCGACTGTCGGGACGTCGATTCCCCTTGCCGCAATGTCTGTCGCGACAAGAATTTCCTCGCTTCCCTTCCTGAACCTTTGCATCGAGTTGTCCCTCTGCCTCTGCGACAAATCGCCGTGTATTGTTACTGCCTTGAACCCTTCGCCCCTGAGGTTGTGCGATACTCTGTCAGCCCTCTGCTTTGTCGCTGCAAACACTATTGTTTGCTCCTTTGCGTCGTGGTTCTTCTTTATGAATTCGCACAGGTACTTGAATTTCTCGCGCTCTTCAATCACCAGGTACGACTGGTCGATTGTTTCAAGCGTGATCTCTTCTTCGTTCAGCCTGATGTTCTCGACGTCGTCTTCCATGTACTCTTCTGCGAGCCTCAGTATCTCTGGCGGCATCGTGGCCGAGAAAAGGCAAGTCTGCCTCTTGTCGCTCACGTAGAACAGGATGAACTTGATGTCGTCAATGAACCCCATGTCCAGCATCCTGTCTGCCTCGTCGAGCACTACGAACTTGACGTCGTCTAGAATTATCGAGCCCTGCTTGATGTGGTCAATCAGCCTGCCTGGCGTCGCTACTATTATCTGCACGCCGTGCCTGAGCCTGTCCAGCTGGACTCCGATGCTCTGCCCGCCATATATCGCGGCCGTCCTGATTCCTGTGTACCTTGCGAACCGGTTGATCTCGTTTGTCACCTGCACCGCAAGTTCCCTTGTCGGGGCAAGTATCAATGCCTGCACTGGGCCGTTTGGCTTTATCTTGGCCAAAATTGGCAGACCAAAAGCTGCCGTCTTGCCGGTTCCTGTGTGCGCCTGGCCCACGACATCCCTACCCTGCAAAATAAGGGGTATGGCTGCCTCTTGTATGGGAAATGGCGCCTCAAATCCATTTTCGGAGAGTGCCTTTGTTAGTTCTGCACTCAATCCCAATTCCTGAAACGTTTTCGTCATTTTCTATTTTTCACTTTTGTGTTGTTTTTGTAGTTCTAAACTACCGCAAAAGCAACGGAAGACATGAAAAGTTTTTTCCGTGCAGTTTTTCATGCACACTTGACAAATCCGCCGTAATACCTTTGTCTGCTCTTTGATAGACCGGACGGAGATATAAGGTATACGGTGTGCATGTTTACGAAACTGCGGTAAGGTCAGACTTACTGACTTGGTCCTAAATCACTACCGTCTTTATTAGAGAGGCGTGGCATTATTGCTACTATGAGCAGGATCGAAGGGCAGTTGTTCAGGATGAACCCGTCCATGAAAATAGGAGACGTCAGTCTGAACGTGTCGGATCTTTCGCGCTCGCTCGACTTTTACCAGAATATTCTGGGTTTCAAAATAATTGGAAAACCGTCAGGCGAGAAAGCATTGCTTTCCGCAGCCGGTGCCTCTTCGTATCTAGTCGAATTGCTGCAGGTAAAGGAGAACCCTGAACCAAAAAGAGCAGGACTATACCACTTTGCGATATTGCTTCCAGAGAGAAAGTACTTGGCAGATATGCTCCAAAATCTTCGCGAAAACCGCGATCAGGTGCATTTCGACGGCCTTGCAGACCATCTCGTGTCAGAAGCAATCTACCTACGCGATCCAGACTTTAACGGAGTCGAGATTTACAGAGACAGACCAGCGTCAGAATGGAGCTGGAGCGGCAGCCGGATAGAAATGGCAACGCTTCCCCTGGACACAAGTGACCTGCTCAGGGAATCAACTGATCAAGGCTGGAAGAAAATGCCGATTAAGACCACGATAGGCCATGTCCACCTACATGTTCGCAATGTAGCCAAGGCAATAAAGTTCTACAATGAAATTCTTGGGTTGAACTTGACTGCGACTATTCCAAGCGCTGCCTTTTTTGCAGCAGGCAAGTATCATCACCATATAGCAGCCAATACTTGGCTTGGAACCGATATTTCACCTGCTTCATCGGAAAGCGTCGGGCTGAATCATTTCAGCATCGTGATGCCAAATAAAGAGGAGTTTCAAAGACTGGCAGATCAATTGTCAAAGTCAGGAATGGCATCGACCATGTCCGAAAGATCAGGTTTTGTTTACGATATGGACGGAATCAAGATACAAGTGCAACACGGCTAAGCGTGCGATTCTGATAACTATTTGAAGACATTCGTGTGGCCATTCTTGCAGGTCCATTCCCCTTTCCAACTGCCCTTGATCCAGTCGACCTGCAAGTCATTCTTTTCCATCTTGCTGCTTCCACAAATTATGCAAGGAGGGCGAACCCGCATATTGTCAGCAAAGCCGGCCATAATTAGAGATACCTGTTTTATGCATATTAATTTGTCAGCTTGCATTACATCAATCTAAAATGCCAGGTTTAAATCCCTACCCTAGCGAGCAGTAATACATGCCTGACCCGTACGCCAAGCGCCTGCTGTGGTATCTTTTTGCCGGCTCGCGGGGCGGCGAGAACCGGATCAGGATAATCGACCTACTAAAAGATCACCCGTACAACATGAACCAGCTTGCCGAGGCGCTCGGGGTAGACTACAAGGCCGCGCAGCACCACATCGGCGTGCTTGAAAAGAACAACATGGTCAGCAAGGCAGGCGAAAAATACGGCGTGCTTTACTTCATCTCGAACTATCTCGAAGCCAACATCGAGGCGTTCAACGAGGTCAGGGCGACGATAGAGAAACGTAGATCTGGAAAAAAGTAAATAAGGCTAGTTCAATCGCGTAATATCATGTCTTTGCTGATGGACATCAGCTCCATTGTTGGCATGGCAAACATGGCGATACTTGTTGCCCTGCTCGCAGTATATGCAAACATATACAGCAAGACCAAGGCCACGTTCACGGTCGGCCTCATGATATTTGCCGGCATGTTGATGCTGCATAATGTGATAGCAGTCTATGGATATTTCGCGATGGCAAAGCTGTATGCTGATGACTTGCTGCCGTATTTTGTGGTGATACACATCGCCGAGCTTGGCGGCCTGATTGCTCTCCTGAAGGTCACTGTATGGCCTGAAGGAGTGAAGCAGCCTCCAAAAGCTGCGGAATAGATACAATTGATGTCATAAAATGTGACAACATGAAACCTCTTGCCATATATTGTTGTAATTTGGTGCAAATCTGGAAAAAAGGATAAAAGCGAAATCGGCGAGCTCCCTCTTGAATTGGTAGAAGCAAGCATTCTGGTATCTGCACTTGCGGGAGCCGGCTCGTTCTTCTCGCCTTGCATTCTGCCAATAATACCGGCGTTTGTCTCATATTTGTCAGGCACAACCCTCAGCGAGGTTTCCGGCCAGCAGAACGCCGGCGGCTCTTCAGTCACGATCAAAAAGTCCACCCGGCTTAACATATTCCTAAACACCGTCTACTTTGTGCTCGGGTTCTCGCTGGTGTTTGCGGTCCTTGGAGTCATACTGAACAGCGTCCTTGCCAATGTCGGCACGGGCTTTCAGAGCACACTCCAGTCGATAGGTGGGATCGTGATAATCGTCTTTGGCGCGTACCTTATCCTGTCTACAAAGCTGCGCATCCTGAACTTTGAGAAAAAGATGACAAACATCCCGCGCTTCAAGACCAGCTACCTGACTTCGTTTGTGTTTGGCGCGGC
>JAJPHX010000131.1 GCA_021325075.1 Nitrososphaeraceae archaeon
GTCACCAGCTTTGAAGCTGCAGCTCCAATAACGAATGCTATCGCAAGTCCGATTACGCCAAAGGTCTTGAGGAAATCAAAGAACTCTTGTGTCAGTGATTTTTTTGCCTGTACTTGTTCTGTCATAGTCAAGAAATTTATTTTGCCTCTAGATATGCATCATGACAGGATGTTCTAGAAAAATCTCCAACGTATGCGTGTGTTTTCTACACCGAACCACTCATCATGTTCCTTTCTTCTTCGATGTTCCTCAACATCTTCCAGAGGTTTCTTTCCGCTCGAGCAATTTGCTCTTCAGTTGGATAAGTATTCCTTATCTCTTCAGCATTAATATTGACACCGTATTTCCTAAGCTCAGCACATACATCTTCCAAAGACAAATGAGTGTCAATTTTCAATTAAAAGAGGAATAAAAAACAGCTGATGTATTGTTCTATGGTTTTGCCTCTAGTGCCTAGTGCAATGTTCTAGAACAACATTTCGGCAATCTTAAATCACTAGTTGGCAAATGACATCGAACAGCGTATGAGCTCTACCTCTACTAAAGATCATAGCAAAACATCCATGGACAATCTCATGAACGAACAGATAAACAAGGCAATAGACGCAAAGAAATATCAGACAAGGGAAGCGCTAAAAGAGGTGGAAAAGAATACCCGCATGACATTTTTAGCGCATGTCGATTATCACAAGTTTCTGATGGAGGAAGCAAAGAAAAGAGCAGATATCCCTTCAGCAATACACCACCAAGTCATGATGGAAACATACGAGGCAATATTGAAAAATTATTCGATGTCTGGCAGCTATGACACGCAATAGCTATGCTCAGTGACTAAAGGAATAAAACGTTAAAGTTCTATTTCTTCAACTGCTTCTGGGACTGTAAAACCAACCTCTTCTTTGCACCGGGAACAGACAACGTCACGGGAATAAATGTCTGCTTTACAGTGAAGGCATTTGTTATAGAGTATTTGCATTGTAATCTCATAACCCCATTTGATCAAGCCATGTTTGGCTGTGATTTCTTTCCAACTCTATAGCTGGCGGTATCGTTATAGCTGTGTATGTATTGTACATTACAGTATACGGGTCAGTTCTCAATTTTTGATTCGCCCTGCTCATGCATGTGCCTTTAGCTGCTTTTGACCTACCTTGAGTTTGTCCTTTTCCAACCTTAGTTTTGCAATATCTTGGTCTTTAACTGCCAGCTGCTGGTTAAGCGATTCAATTTGCCTTGCCAAGTTTCTATTTTCATTCTTGAGCAGTTCGCTTTCATGCTCACTTTCTCTTATGATCTTTTGCAGCTCCTTGTCCCTGGCAGTATATCCGTCATTGAATGCCTCATTTCGGGCCTTTTGCAGTCTGACTGGAATTAGCAACTTTTCTTCTATGGCAGACGTGCCAATGGTATCTACGACTACTGTCAGAATTGCATTCAGTTTCCCCTCTGCCTCATTATTGTTGACCATTATTTCGTCAGACAAAGGAGATATTATTAAAGTCGTGTAATACTTTGAATGTGACGATGCGCACCTGCCGTCATTTATGAAAGCATGAATACTTGCAATATCATGCAAATCATAGGATTTCAGCTTGAGATACTTACAACCTATTTTATAGCACTTGTATATTAGACACAATTGTGGTTATCATGACCACGACGTTGGAAGGAATGCCATGCCTGAAAGCCCGAAAGGGCAAGTAGGGCTACGCATTCATCTTTGTCTGATGCCTCTTGTTGCATGCTTCTCTATGTAATAATGCACCACGTACAACAGAAAATATCATTGCCAGAAATTACTGAAAGGCATGGCAATTCCAACCAACAACCGAATAACCGTAGATTCCGTGATGGAAGAAGAGACTCTCCGCGCAGCGATGGATATGGCCAAGCCACAGGTGTCTGTGATTGGCGCAGGCGGCGCAGGCAGCAACATCATATCTTGGATAAAGAAGAAAGGTGTTGCAGGCGGCAAGCTGATCGCTGTCAACACAGATGCGGCACACTTGGGTATAAGCAAGGCAGACAGACGTATCTTGATAGGCCCGAAACTTACACAAGGTCGAGGCTGCGGTGGCTATCCAGAGAAAGGTATGCAGGCAACGCGTGAAAGCATTTCTGAAATTACAAGGGAAGTCCAAGGATCTAACATTATCTTCCTGTGCGCAGGCCTCGGAGGCGGAACAGGTACAGGCGCGATACAGATTCTATCAGAAGAGCTAAAGAGGGCTACAGGCGCTCTTGTAGTTGCAGTAGTGACTCTGCCATTTGCAGTTGAAAGATATCGATATTCTATGGCAAAGGAGGCGTTGCTCAACCTGCAGAGGACCGCTGATACAGTTGTTGCAATCGACAACAACAGGCTTACAAGGGTTGCAGGCAACCTGCCACTCCAACAAGCACTTGGCGTAGCAAACGAGCTTGTAGGCGAATTCATCAAGGGAACCATAGAAACAATTACGACAGCCAGTTTGATCAACATCGACTTTGCAGACCTGACAGCCATAATGGAAGGCAGGGGACTTGCAGCAATCGGTGTCGGCATGAGCGATGGAATGGACAGAATAGAGCAGGCAACCAGAATGGCTCTTGACTCGCAGCTACTTGACATCAAGGACATGTCAATGGCCCACGGCGCATTAATACACGTAGTCGGAGGCGACGACATTACTCTGGAAGAGGTTACGAGAGCCGGAGAACTGGTCACAAGAAGCCTGGCAAAGGAAGTGAGGATCGTGTGGGGCGCAAGAGTTGACTCTGATATCAAGGGCAAGGCGCGCGTGATGGTCGTGCTAACTGGTGTCGAGAGCAAGTTTGGTGAAGAACCAAAGCCGGCGCACGAGCCCGTTCCTGAACAGAAAAAGCGCTTTGGGCTATTTTAGTAAGGCCCAAGAGGTTCTCTTCCTTTCTTTTTGACTAGCAATTGAATTTTTCAAATAGATAGGACCAAGATCGGCAAACGTTATTGCAGTTCTTCTTTTCCTTTTCTCCTAAACCTCAAGTACATTGCTGCACCAATGAGTACTGCAAGACCACCAAGCAGGATGAAAAAAACAGTTTCATTTTTTACGCTTCCTTCTGGCAGTATTGCAAAAATCCACAACATGTCCTAGCTTACCATCTTAACTGTGGCAGGAAGCACGTCGGCGCCCATTAAAAGCCCGAGCCTCCCGCGCTTGCCATAATTCTCTGTAAACCTTGCGCTTCCGTCCTGCTTGATCATGCTTCCTGAAACAAGCAATGGTACAGGATCGTCACTATGGCCCTTCTTTACACAGGGGGTAGAATGATCACCAGAAACTACGATTACTGTATATTTTTTAAGCTCCTGCATGAGGGTTCCAAAGAAACGCCTGTCAATGTCCTCGATGTTTTTCTTTTTGCCCCTTGCGTCGCCGTCATGGCCAAATTCGTCGGGACCCTTGATGTGGACATAGACTGCGTTGACCCTGCTAAGACTTTTTGCGGCAACCTTTGCCTTTTCCTCATAGTCGTTGATGTCTCCGCCCTTGAACATCTTCATGTTGAGGACTTTGGAGATTCCGATCTCGACTGGCATGTCTACTATACAGCCAACTTCGATGCCATGTTTTTTGTTGATTGGCTTGACAATTGGATACCTGTTGCCAGAATCGCGGGCCAAGATGCAGTTCATCGGCCTTTTACCAGCAGCAACCCTTGCCTTGTTGACTGGGTGATCACGTAAAATTTGCACAACCTGCTCTGTGAATTCGTTTAGCATTTTAGCAGCCACCCTTGCCTGCTCGGTGTCTTCCTGTGCCTCTGATTTCTGGACATACATGTCACCAATAGTTGATTTTGCGATCCCCATTCCGTCAACCTTGTCATAAGCAGGATCGGTGTTGGTAATCTTGTCTGATAGTTTCATTTTTGCATGTCTGAGCCTGATGACGACGCGGTGAGCCACCGTCGGCTCAAGCGCCACAGAAGCGTCTTTGTCGCTGAACTTGATGTTGTCGCGCAAGGTCTTGCATACTGCTTTTGCCTCGTCTGGGCTGATTATCCGGCCGGCGCGTCTGTCGACAATCTTTAAACTGTCATCAATGGTTGCAAAGTTGCCCCTGAGCGCTAGGTCACCATCGCGAAAGTCGATGTTGCAGCCAATGGACTCTATCACACCACGGCCGACGTAGCTTCCGTCCTTGAAGCTGTAGCCAAGCATGTTAAACACCGCAATGTCTGACTGCGGCGCTATTCCCTTTCCAACGCTGATGACCCTGCCCATTGCGCCAGCTCTTGCCAGCATATCAAGGTTTGGAGTATATGCCGCCTCAAGTGGAGTTAAATCATTCAATGAAGGGTGAGGAAGGTCTCCGATCCCGTCAAGCAAAACGTACACGATCCTTATGTCTTTCACAACGACGAGAGCATCGCCGATCAATTTAATTTTTTGTAAGGATAGGTTATTTTTTCCTCGTGCGCCGCTTTTCTCTGTAATAGGCAAAGTATTGTCGAAGCGCCTTAGTGTATGGCTCAACAATCTCAAAGACCTCGTTTTCCTCATCTTCGGTCAGCTCCCGCCTGCGCCGCTCAAGCACGAATCCTTCTGCCAGACCTTTGTAATAGCCAACCCTGTGGCCATACAAGAAATCATGTGCATGGTCGCATTTCCAGACCGCTTTCAGCTTTGGCACGCGCTTTTTGGGAATTTTTGGCGCTGCCAGGTCATTTTCAATCACGCTTTCTACGAGCTCTTTGATGTCTCTGTCTAGTGGCAATGGGATTAAACAGCAAGACAGCTTTTTAATTACTTGTCTCTGCTGCCAACTGTTTTAATAGCAGACAGCCGGATTATCGTGCGTGGAACAGTGCAGCTACTGCGAGCGCATTGTGCTGGACGATTCGGGCACCAAGACTGAAGATTTTGGCGCAACACGGCGCGGAAGATACATCTGCAAGCGGTGCATGCAGGCCTTCGAGTTTTCGCTTGGCAACTGAACTTACAGAACCTTTAATTAAAAGCAATGGCGCAGTTTTTCAGGCTAAAGGGCTTGGGAGACCTTCGCAAAGACTATGTTCTTGACAAATTTGTTATCGTGCCTGCTGCCGATCAGGCAGCTGTTGACAGCAAGCCGCCATCTGGCAACGACAAATGCCCTTATTGCCCGGGCAACGAGTCAATGACAGAGCCGGCGCTCCTTGCCCTTGTTGTCAAAGATGGTATGCTTCAGCGCCTCTCTGATAGCGAGGACAGCACGATAGAAGATTGGTCAGTGAGGGTGTTTCAAAGCAAGGTGCCAGTGGTGGCTACTAGTTCTTCTGCAATCTATAGCGACAAGCCGCTGTACAGCGAGCCAGCCTATGGCTACCACCAGATAGTCGTCGCGTCGCCAGATCACAAGCAGAGCCTCTCACAAATGTCTGTCGAGCAGTGGGGAAACGTGCTTGTCGTGATACAGGACCGCGTAAGGTGGCTCTACACGCAAAAAAGTGTAACCTATGTCTCCATCTATGTCAACAGTGGCGCCGGCGCCGGCGCCAGTGTGGTGCATCCCCACCTCAATATCGTCACATTCTCGACGATACCGCCTATAATTGAAATGGAAGCTGAAGGTTCGCACAGGTTCATGAACGAAAACGGCAACTGCCCCGCGTGCAACGTCATTTCAGTGGAATCGAGCGGCCCGAGGCAAATTCTGGCTACCGACAGCTTTCTTGCATTCTCCCCTTGGGCGCCGACTTATCCTTATGAATTCTGGATATATCCAAAAAGACACATCACTTCGTTTTCAAAGATAACCCAGAAGGAGATAAACGATCTCGCTCTGATGCTGAGGGCCACGCTTGGCGGCATGTCAAAGGCACTCAAAGACCCCTCGTTCAATCTCGTTTTCCACCTGTCGCAGGAGAAAAAGAACAGCCGCCAGATCCACTGGCACATCGAAGTCTATCCGCAACTGGGCAACTGGTCCGGCCTTGAGCGGGGCTTTGGCGTCTATGTCAACAACATCCGGCCGGAAAAGTCAGCCGAAATTCTAGGACACGCGTGCAGGAAGGAATTTGGCGGGCTCATGGGAATCGACTGACCACATGATTTAATTACCAAATCAAAAGATACAGGCTGTAGCAATGAAGCTTGAGACTTGGACTTCTATTGCCTCACTCGGGCTTGCCGCAATGTTTGTAACCATATTGCTTTCCTTTTACAACTTTCTCATAGGGCCCAATGGCAGCGGCCCTGACCGCGTGGTGGACCCTGGTGCCCTTCTTTACCAAGAAATTTTCATCTCGGCTGTCCCGTCTTTGGTGCTTGCCGGCTTTGTGTTCTTTAACACAAGAACGCGTGGTGACAAACTCGCCGGCATAATGCTGATCGCTGCCGGCATTGTAATGATCGCGGGGATGGCCGCTGCGACAACACAGGTTCCACAAATCCAACGCCAGTATGTAGTTGGCGGAATAGATTCGGCTCCTTACATCTTTATCGCAGCTGGCGCAGGCGTTGTGGCTATAGGCGGCTACTTGATTGCGATGTCGAGAAAAAAGATTGCCCACACTGACTTGGATGATCTTCGTTGAGCGAGGACATTCAAGAGATTGAAGTAACAAGAAATCTCCTTCCAATCAAGGTATCAGGCAACCTCCAGTCGGTTTTTGAGAAGGCCAAGAAAAACAAGAGCCCTGTTCTCTCAATAGTGACTGGCACAAAGCCGGATTTTTACAAGCAGGCGCCGCTCGTACTTGAAGCGGCAAAAGAAGGCTTGCCTGTCTTTGTAATAAACACGGGCCAGCACTTCGACGACGTCCTTGGCTTTGGGATAAAAGAGTTCAACCTGCAAGATTTTGTCGGCTGTAATCTCCAGATCAGAGGCGACTTGATGGAAAAGGCAAGCGAGCTGATAATAAAGTTCGGCTCATTTGGCCGGCATTGCCAGAAGCACTTTGGAAGATCGCCTCTCCTGCCTATAGTCCATGGTGACACGCTTGTAGCCGGCATTGCCCCGCTTGCATGGGTTTTTGGCATGGGGCAAAAAGTGGGGCAGAACGAGGCAGGACTGAGGTCGATGAGCCCTGAGGCAATAAAGCACTTGAGGGCTGGCAAAGAGCCAACAAGATCAGACATCCAGAAGTTTATCAAAAGCCAGTTTGAAGGCAAGTGGTTTTTGGCAAGGGAAGAGCCATTCCCGGAACAAATAGACACCTGGATCTGCTCTGCAGGAACACAATTCTTCTTTGCCCCGACACAGTTGAACAAGGACAACCTCGTGCGGGAGGGATATCCGGAGGATTTCGTCTACGTGGTAGGCAACTCTGTTGTTGACGCAATATACCAAAAAAGAAAGCAAAAACCAAGCCAGAGCGTATTTGACCTTTACCCACAGCTTGAAAAAGGAGAGTGGATAAGAATGGATATTCACCGACGCGAAAACCTGACTCAGCGGCGCTTTACTTCAATAATAGGCGGACTTACTGAACTTGTCAAGAACACGGACAAAAAGGTCGTTTTGGTGATGCTAAATGCCACCGCGTCTGCTCTCAGACAGTATGATCTGGAAACAAGGTTACAAAAGCTATCAGAGCAGTACCCTGATAAATTCCTGATAACTCCGCTCTGGAAAGAATATGTCAATGTCATCGAGTTCTTGGATAGCGGCCATTGCTGGGCAGAAATGACAGACTCAGGATCGATGCAGGAAGAGCTTTTGTACTTCCCAAAGGTAGTTTCGCTTACAGTACGGCTCAACACCGACAGGCCGGAAACGATTTTTGACGCAAAAAGCAACGTGCTCGTACCTCCGCTAAGCCCGTGCTGGATATCATCGATGGTTAACGAAGCGTACGACCGGGGCAGCAGCCTTGGCATAAGGCTGCGCAAGAAAAAGCAGATCTATGGCAAACCGGGAAAGGTGTCAAAAAACATCATCAAGATAATAAAAAAAGAGTTTGAAAACGGCGATGCAAACTTTTACCCTTGGCTCCATCAGCGCCTCGGGCTCTGGAAAGAAAAGCAAGGGCTTGACTATATGTAACTAGATCGCAAACTTGACCTTGCGTACATTATTTTGCCGTCTATGGACTGCTGTCATGGCAAACACGTCTTTAATCATCTGCTCATAGGTCTTGCTCATTGTTTGGCCACGCCTTGACATCATCTTTTTCTGCGTCTCTATTGCAGAATCAATCTGAAGCTCTGCATTCTTTGCACCTATGCCGCTTCCATAAATCGTAAAGCTGGGTACATCTTCTGCCACAAGACCGTGTAGGTGGGAAGAAACGCCAATCCTCCTGCCGCTGTAAACCAAGGTGCCAATGGAAGTTTTGGACATGTCTGCAAAAAATGAGCCTATCTTGTTCTGGCCTGTGTCGACTTTTTTGTTTGAAGCAGAATTCATCTTGATGTTCCCATAAGTCATCTTGAGATCCGAAGTGGTGGTCATGGCGCCGATGTTGACCCATTCGCCAACGTAGGAATGCCCGATAAAGCCTGCATGAGCTTTGTTCGTATAGTCAGAAATTATTGAATGCTCTATCTCTCCGGCAATCCTGCAGTTGTGGCCAATATAGCTCGCGTCAATTATCGTAAATTGCTTTACCTGCGTTTTGCCGCCAATGTATGCCGGGCCTGATATTCTGCTTGGAGCAATATGAGCCTCAGGACCGATGTATATGCCGCCGTTTCTTGCATCGAGCACCGACCCTTCCCCAATTTCAGCATCCTGATCAATGATTACTGTTCCTTTGCCGAGAACCCTGACGCCCGCTACAATGCTGCTGGTTCTCTGCCCAAAGTCAGATACCTGCATTGCAATGGAATTTTCAAGAATCCTGATGATGTCCCATGGCTCTGACAGGAGCCCTTCTGTGTCCTGCTCAGCAAGCTGCGTTGATTTTTCTACGTCAAATTTCTTGACATTGATCTTTTTGCCAATTGCGACGCATTCCTGTAGGTATTCTGCATCCTTTTTGCCAATCCGCGCGACAACAAGCCTATCCTTTGCAGTTATTGCAAACGTGTGGCTGATCCCGAGCAGCCGGCCAACGTCTATCGCCCCGGGATGCAGCAGACCGTTGACAAATATTGTATCGTTATCGACTGATTCTGGATTGACTTTGCATTGAACATGCCGTTCACCAGTTATTCCTGCCAGATACTCTCTAGTCAGCAGTATTTCAGGAGCCTGCTTGTACTCTTCAAAAAAACTTCTTGCGCCAACTTTGACGTCAAATGTGGCCCTTGTAAGCGTGAGCGGTGCAAAGTTCTGCTGTTGCAAATCTTCAAAGAGGGCTATGCTCATCTAGATCTTGCCTAGCCTGTTTGCGTACTCTTTGTACGCATCAAGGTACGACTTTTTGTCGCCAATATCGATAAAGCCGCCGTCGATCTTGAAGCCCTTGACTATCTTTTTTTGCTCAAGAGCCTTTCTCACCGCGTCGTCCATCCCAAACGAGCCTGACTTTGGAATGATCTTCAAAAACTCCGGCTGCATGACATAGCAGCCGATGTTTATCAGCCCGCTTATCTCTGGCTTTTCTCTCCACGCGGTGACCTTGTCTTGGCCGTTGACGTCAATAAAGCCATACTTTAATTTTGTAGCATAAGCCATGAGGGCCATCGAGATAAATGCCTGTGAATTCCTGTGCTCTCTCAGCATCTTGCGCAGGTTAAATTCGTACACGGAATCGCCATACACGCATACAAAAGGCTCGTCAAGCAGCTTTTCGGCAGTCTTGAGCTGGCCCGCGGTAGCAAGCGGCCGCTCTGATCTGGCGTATTCTATTTCGACTCCAAAGCGTGCCCCATCTTCAAAGTAGTCCTCAATCGTCCGGTGCAAGTAGCTGACACAGACCACTATCTTGTCGATGCCCCCAGAATTTTTCAGCCAATCAATGATGTATTCGAGCAATGGCTTGTTGCCAAGTGGAAGCATAGGCTTTGGGATAAAGAACGTATAAGGCTGTAGCCTTGTGCCCAGTCCTCCTGCCAGAATTACTGCCTTCATACTTCTGTCCTTTTTCCACACCTGCTATATATAAGGTAAAACCATGCAAGTTCAGTACTTTTTCAGTATGGCTATTATCTTGCCTATCACTTCTGCAGGATTCTTGCCAAAGATGATTATCATCGGCTCTTTGCCGATGTCGCCGGCATGGTAGATAACTTCCGTCTTTGGGTTTGTGGCAACCGCATGACGAGTTCCCCACGATATGCTAGATCCTTCTTTTCTCTTGATGCTTTTTGGCTCCTTGCTCCTGTCGTAGCTTGCAACTTCAAAAAGCAACTTGCATATCTTTACAAGCCTATCGTCAAGCTTGACGTTTATCGCGGATCTAAAAGCCGGGTTGACGCTCATATACGCAATGACTGCAGAAGCAACATGCTTCGAAGCGCCAAACTCGACATATGAAGCAGGAATCGCAGCATCCCCTACCCTGACTATTCTTCCGCGCACGCCTGCCACGTCAGATATTTCGGACGCATCTGGAAGCGCATAAACAAAATTTGTTTGAGTTTCAGGTATCAATTTGTACATGCCATTAATGGCGCTTAACTGCTCAACAGTCTGCTGGAGCTCGGTCAATATGCAGTAGCGATTTGCGTCGCGGTGGATGGCTGAAAGCGGGTTTGTGACTGGCAGGCCCTTGCCGATGGTCACCGCGTTTTTAATGGCAATATGGACATACTCGTTTGCCATCCTGCATGCCTCTTCAATGGTCATGCCCCTTGCCAAGTATGCAGTTGCAGCGGAGGAAAAGTTACATCCAGACCCGTGGCTTTCTTTGATATTTACCCGCGGGTTGGCGATCTTTGTCAGCCTGCCATTGCTGTCAAGAAGCAAGTCGGTGACGTGCGACTTCCCAAAGTGGCCGCCCTTAACTATGACGTTTTCTGCGCCAAGTTTCCTAATCCTTTTGGCTGCTTCTATACCGTCGCTTTCTGTTCTGATCTTGGTGCCTGCAAGTTTTTCTGCTTCCATCCTGTTCGGGGTTATCAAAGAGCATGTCGGTATCAGCTTTGAAACAAATGAATCATAGGCGTCGTCTTGCAGCAATTTGGCCCCTGTGCCAGCGGCGAGGATCGGGTCCAGCACAACCGGGACTCTGGACTTTTTGAGCGACCGATAAACAACATCTATTGTCTGTTTGCTGTATACCATGCCTACCTTGATTGCTGCTGGCGGCATGTCGGTCATGACTGACTGGATTTGCCGCTCAATTACCGATGGCGAGACTTCCAGTATGTCTGTCACTTTTTTTGTGTTTTGCGCGGTTATCGCGGTTATGGCCGTGCATCCGTACACGCCAAGGGCCGAAAACGTCTTGAGGTCTGCTTGTATCCCGGCGCCTGCTCCTGAGTCGCTACCGGCTATTGATAGCGCAACTTTCATCAATTGACAATGGTAAAAAATCATGGATTGAAAAGTGTTTCTTATTCGCAGGTCTTGCATGAATAGTGAAACCTGGTACAATGTTTATAATGACCGGTTCTCAGATATCGCTAATGAGATTCATACTTAGGGCCCAGATACCAACTGAGGCAGGCAACAAGATGATGCAAAATCCCAACGGGATGAAAGAGCTAGAATCCTACCTGCAAACAATCAAGCCAGAAGCCGCATATTTCTTTGAAGCAGGCGGAGACAGAGTAATGGTCTTCATAGTCAACATGGACAGGACGGATCAGATGGCAGTGCTTGCAGAACCGCTCTTTATGATGGGGGCAAAAGTAGAATTCCATCCTGTCATGCTGTTAGAAGACCTGAAGAGAGCCGGCGAAAGTATGAAGAGGTAAAAGCCCTCTCCATACACAAGACCTTTTTTAGAGTATGTAATTGCAGAGGCATACTCGCTTGCTGCAACACGAGCACTTTTGGTTACCCTGGACAAATTCGCAATGCTTGTTATGAGTTTCACAGAATACAACCCTTCCAGACTCTATTTCTTTTGTTATCGCCTGCATATTTGCATCTGACCAGCTTCAGGGTTAATCTGAAAGGCAAGCTAATTTAGACATGTTAGCTAGCTAACTTTGCATTAGTGCCTCGGCAACGCATCTTCGATAGATTATTAACGCCATCTCTTGTAATCTTCAGAGTTTGGTGCTGCGTACTCCGGAATGGGGAATTAAGCCAATTTCTGACAAACACAAGATGTTGGGCGGGCTGGACTACTTTATACTGTGGTCGAGCCTTGGCGTTGGATTGCTGGTATTCTCTGCAGGTTCCTTTCTTTCTGCTGCGAGCTTTGTCGATGCGGTACTTGCCATCGTGGTTGGCTCTGCAGGCGGCTCCATACTGCTTGCGCTCGCAGGCAAGATTGGAAGCGATCACGGTATACCATCACTCATAACGATGAGACCTTCGTTTGGAATCAGGGGCTCGTACCTGCCTGCCATATTGAACGTAACGCAGCTTGTTGGCTGGACAACATTTGAGATCATGATAATGGCAAGGGCTGCTGAATTGCTGGTAGGCAGCATAATCCCGTATTATGGTTGGGCCGTGATCTTCGGGGCGCTCGTGGCCACGCTTGGAATCTTGGGACCTCTCAATGTGGCGAGGCAGTGGCTCGGCAAGTTCGCGGTGTGGATTGCATTTGGCACATCTGCAATAATTATCGTGAGCTTGTTAAGCTCGGCAAATATATCACAATTAGTTGCGTCGCCGGGCCAAGGCATGTCGTTCTTTTCCGCGCTCGACCTGGTTATCGCAATGCCTGTATCATGGATGCCTCTTGTAGCAGATTACAACAGGTTTGCAAAGAAAAGTAGGAGCGCACTGTGGGGCACGCTCATTGGCTTTACACTGACAAACATTCTGTTCTACTTTGGCGGCCTGCTGATCGGCGCGTCTGACGTCATTTCTATAGTGATGGCAATACAGGCGATATTCTTTGGCTTTCTGATGTTACTTCTGATAGTAGACGAGGCTGACAACGCCTTTGCCGACGTGTATTCCGCGGCCGTATCCACACAGGACATCTTTTCCCACATCAGCCAGAAGCATCTAATAATCGGATTCACCGCGCTCAGCACTCTGCTTGCGATGGCAGTCTCTATAGAGCAGTATGAAACGTTCTTGTTCTTGATAGGCGCAATATTCGTGCCGCTATTTGGTGTAGTCCTCACTGACTACTACATCGTAAAAAGGCGAAACTATACCGAGCAGATGCTCTACGGCAAGCAGAACAAGCTTGGTATAGAGATGCCTGCAATAATCGCTTGGGCTTTTGGCATATTGCTAAACTTTATCCTCTCGCCGCTGTCGCCGATATATGTGCCGCAGTTGCCTGCAATAGGCGCGACAATCCCGAGCCTTGCGTCAGCTTCCCTTATCTACCTTGCAATAGTGCGCATGCAGCCAAAAAAGCAGGCTGCTGTTGCGACTGAAAGCTAGCCCATGTTGAGAAACTTGAGCAGGTGGAACAGACTTGCCGTAACGACGACTCCAACAGATACAATCTTGGCAAGGTTTGACAGAAATGGAAGCATTATCATGTTGTATTATCCAAACTTTGGCAGATACAGAAGAAAGAAGGTGGCGCCTATTCCTACCATCACTATTGCCTTGATGCGGAGGTATAGCAAAAACCCCGAAGACATGCTGCCTCTGCTCTCACAGCGTTTTTGGCGGATATACATGCAAGCAAGTATGCTTTCCATACTGACAAAGTATCAATAAGGCTTTTTTGAAACATTTTCTGGCAGGCTGATAGAGTACTACACCAAAATTTACAAATACAAGCTGCCTATGGCATACTAGTATTATCATGGGAACGACATGCGAGAACTGCAACAAGCTTGTTTCTAGCCTTATAGAGTTCAATTCTGTCCTTCTGTGTCCCGGGTGCTTTGACAAGGAAATCGAAAGGATATCCTCTGCTACTGTCGAACCATGATCGTTGTAGCAAACAGGAATTTAATTTATAAATAGCCTAAATCGACTGTGCTTTACAGAATATCATGAGACTGCTCGAATATCAGGGAAAGGAGTTGTTTGATCAATACGGGATTAGAATACCAAGGTCTTACCTTGCTAACACCATAGAGGAAGCGAGGGAAGGAGGCAGAAAACTTGGCTATCCACTTGTGCTAAAATCGCAGCTTACTGTCGGCGGAAGGGGCAAGGCCGGGGCAATTGTCAAGTGCAAAAGCGAAGCCGAGCTCGAGCCAAAATTCAACGAGCTCTTGCATAAAGAAGTCAAGGGTGAGCTCCCACGCGGCATCCTACTTGAGGAGATGGCCGACATAAAGAAGGAGCTCTACCTGTCGCTTTTTCTGAATCGGAGCAAGCGCTGCTATTCACTGATATCTTCGGCAGAAGGCGGCGTTGAAATTGAAAGCGCTGGAAGCAAGGTAATGGTTGATGTGCCAATCGATGGTCTGACTCCGCAGACTGCCGAGGACACGGCGTCAAAGCTGGGCCTGAGCGGAAGAACCGTCGTGTCATTTGTTGATTTCACGACAAAGCTTTCAAGGTTCGTGAGCGAGAAAGAGGCAGAGCTGGCTGAGATAAACCCTGTTGCAATTCTAGGAGACGGCTCGCTGATGGCGCTTGACGCCAAAGTGATAATCGACGATAACGCCATGTTCCGCCACCCGGAATTGAAAAAATATGAACATATCTCTGAACTTGAAAAGCAGGCCGAAATAAGCGGGTTTTCGCTTGTGGAGCTCGATGGCAACATTGCGATAATTGGCAATGGTGCTGGTCTAGTGATGTCTACCCTTGACATGGTCTCAGACGCAGGCGGCAGGGCTGGCGCGTTTTTGGATTTTGGCGGCAGGGCGACTACAGAAACCATCTATGAGGCGCTAAAAGTGATAAGCAAAATAAACAGAGTCGAGACTATACTCGTGAACCTTTTTGGAGGCATCGTGAGGACAAACCTTGTGGCTCAGGCAATACTTGACGCCTACAAGAACAACCTGATCAACGTCCCAGTGTTTGCAAGGATCTCCGGAGCTGAATCCGAAAAGGCAAGAGAAATGCTCAGTGGAAGCAGGGCCAAACTCTATAATACGGTAGAAGAGGCAATACAGGCCGCGGTTGCGGCAGTAAATAAGTGATAAAAATGACAATCATGGAAAAGTCGTTTAACATTTTTGACATCCTAGTCGGAAGCAAGGGCGACAAGGACTTTGGCAAAAAGCCAGTAGTGATTCAGGGAATAACTGGCAGCTACGGCTCTACGCATACCCGGCTCATGAAGGCATACGGCACGAATGTCGCGGCTGGTGTTACTCCGGGCAAGGGCGGCCAGAACTTTGAAGGGACGCCTGTGTATGACACTATGGGCGAGGCAGTAAAGGCCACGGGCGCGCAGATATCTGGAATCTTTGTTCCTGCGCCTTTCTTCCTCAAGGCAGCCATTGAGGCACTTGACGCCGGCATCAAGCTGCTTGTTGCTATACCGGAGCACGTTGCGATCAGGGATTCGATAAAGGTTCTGGAACATGCAAAAAGAAAGAGTGCCAAAATGATTGGGCCAAACACTCCTGGCGTAATAGTGCCGGAAGTGATGAAGGTCGGGATCATGCCGGCGCAGCCATTCAAGGCAGGAAGCACGGTGGTGTTCTCGCGCAGCGGGACTCTGATGTACGAAGTCTCTTACAACCTCTCAAACAGGGGATACGGACAAAGGCTGTCCCTTGGCATAGGGGGAGACCCAATCAATGGGACAAACCTGATCGAGGCATTTGATCTTATTCGGGATAGGACCGACGTTGACTCTGTAGTGGTCGTTGGCGAAATAGGCGGAGACGCGGAAGAGCAGCTGGCAGAGTACATTATCCAGACATCATTTAACAAGCCCGTTATCGCTTACATCGCTGGCAGAGCGGCACCAAAGGAAAAGAGAATGGGTCATGCCGGCGCAATAGTATATGGCAACTATGGTTCTGCAGAATCAAAAGTGACCAACTACGCCAAGGCTGGCGTGCCTGTCGCAAAGCGACCTGCAGAAGTGCCAGAGCTTCTTGCAAAAAAATTGCGCAGATAATTACTACAGGATGCTCACTCATTTTTAAAAAAACTATTGACCGCTTCCACTGGTATTGCTTGATTGAATACTTTGCGTTGAATTACTGGTTGTGACATTGTCATACCTCGTGATGTTGTCGCTCTGCTTTTGTTGGTTGGTGCTGTAGAGTTCGGCAAATCCGAGCAAGAGCCCAAACACGGCAAATGCCAGTATGAACAGAACTATGGTAGATCGCATGGCGACAGGGTCATCAACATCGATTCATAAACATTTGGTTTTTGAGATAACATCGCGTTATGAATGCTAAGCACCGCGTTGTAGCAAGTGATAAATTGCAATCTCTCCTTTGAAAATTGGGTTTTGCAGAAAAGCATTTTGTACAGGGTATTTGACCTGTCCATTGTCACAATGCTTGTTGTGTTCTTTGTGGGCTATGTCAATATTCATTCCGATCTGATAGGAATAGAAAGACCCTTTCCGGTGTCAAAGGAAGTTGAAGAATTCTGGGAAGTATTTTCTTGGATGATATTTGCAGCTCTTGCAGTTGATGTCAGCCTGAAGTACAGGAAGATAAATGATCCAAGATTGTTCTTGAAGAAGCACTGGCTTGACGTTGCGATGTTGTTACTGATCCCTGTATTTGCAGGCTTTAAAGTTGCCAAGTTGTCGATAAATCTGGTAAAGGGCCTAAAGATGACAAAATCTGGCTTTAAGGTATTCCATAGCGCCAAGAAAATGCAAAAGACCTAGCACTTGTGTATCCAATGACCAATACCTATTAAATTATGCATGCTTTATGAAAGGCATTGTCAACTGAACTGCGCTTCTGCGACCGGTGCATGGTAAAAACACGGCATGACATAATAGAAGATCCTGAAGCAATCTACACGTACAAGCGCCGGCGGCTTTACCAGTGCAAGGATTGCGGCCACAAAAGCTACCGGAGAGGGTTGCGTCCAAGCGCAGAATCGGTTTACTAAAGGGAAGCATATGGACGATTCTATCCCAAAAGCAATTGTCGAGCTAAAGAACGAGCTCATGCGCAGCTACAACCGGAGAAGCTTCCTGCGGGAAGTGATCCCTCTATCACATTCGAAATATCTTCCAATAGACGACAACACATTGCAGTGGCTTCACAGGTTTGCTGCAGTAAACCCGATATATTTCAGATCATCTGACATCGAACTTGCTGGCGTCGCATGCAGGGTTTATGAAGGCGATATCAATGACTACTGGCTGAGCAGCAAAAAACACGACACAAGCTACCAGCCCTTCTATCCGACTTGGATGCTTTCAGCATTTGCGCTTGTACATGTCGCTAAATCTCTTGGATACCAAGAACTGGTCGATGTTGGATCAGGAGACGGAAGGATTGCCTACTGTGCCAAGGTGCTTGGGATGAAATCATATGGAATAGAGATCGACTCTGACCTTGTAAAGCTGCAAGAGTCGATATTTGATGCGACTGGCATAAAATATAATGCAATAAGGTCAGATGCAACACGCTTTGACTATGGCACTCTGGAATTATCCCGGCCTATTTTTTTCATCTCGGGACTACCAGAGATGGGCGAAATGCTTGCCAATAGCGTCATCAAGCAAGTACTGTCTATTGAAGCGTTGAAACAAATAGGATTCAACTTTATGGGGAGCCACACAATGAAATCATTCTCTAGGGATCATACCTGCTGGGGCTGGGGGAACGTAATTGCCAGTTTTGGCTTAGAGCTGGAAGGCACAGTTACGCTACCAACGCTCTGGACCGCTGATCAAGTGGTTGATACGGCTTATGTGTATGCGAAGAGCAAGTAGCTCAGGCAGTCATGGATTCTGACAGCCTTTTTGAAACTGAAATAACTGGCGCTGATTCGACAGGTCTGTTGATACCCAAGATTTCAGACACTATCTGCTGAAAACTCTTGACATAGTTTGCAACAGAGTATTTCTGGGTTGAATCGCTAATCTTCATGTGATCTGACGCTGGCGCGTCAAGGGCTGCCGCTATTGCTTCGACTCCTTGGCCAAACGTGTGGAACTGGTACCTTGCCGGCACAAACTCTGTATGCCCACCTATATCTGGGACTACGGGAATGATGCCAGCACTCATTGCCTCAACTGTAGATATTCCAAATGGCTCACCGGGCATCGGATGCAAGTAGGCTTTTGCCTTGCGCATCAGGTCTAGCAGCCTGTCGAACCTGACATTCACTTCAAACCTGACAAAGTTCTCAAGGTTGTGACGTTTAACAAGGGAACGCAGGTAATTGAAGTAGCCAATACCATCAGGTGAGATGTTGCCAACAATGTCTATGCGCTTGCCAATCTCGTTTTGTTTAAGCAACTTGGCAAGCTGTATGGCGTTTTCTATCTTTTTGCTCATGTGGAAGCGGGAGATGACCAATATGTTGCCATCATCGCGGGCATCTGAAGATAAAGATGCTCCGCGAAATGTGTCAACATCTACAGGCGGGTAAAGGACTGTTGAATCTACTCCAAATGTCTTGACAATTGCTTTGCGGCTGAATTCCGAATTTGTAAGCACTGTAGAATTTAGCATCATATTTTTGTACGCGCTTCTAGCCGCCTGACGGTAACTTTCATAAAAATCCGGGGTCATGCTTGACAAGCTCAGACTTTGGATCAAATTAGCGTAATCAGTGTCATCGCAATCAAAAAGGTAACGTGCTATTGGATAATGGCAGTAAGTAATGGCATTATTTTTTGAAAAAGAATGTCTGAAAAATGGCAGCATGTCACCGTGTGTGTTTACCACGACATCGCATTTCTTGCTGGTTTTCTTTTGCAAAATGCTTAGCGCCCTGATCTTCTTGATGTCATTTTCTATGCTTTCGCCATAAGCATTGCGTATTAATGCAAAGTTGGGTTTCTCGAACGTGTCCATCTCGATATCAAACCCCAACGAAGAAAGCGCCTTTATGGTGGCAAAGGCTAGGCGCTCGCTTCCTCCTCGAGCATTTAAACTGATGTGGACAATGTCTGCAATCAAATCAATAAAACATACACAATCTCATACATTAACTGGTATACAAGTTAATTCGTGCAAAATGTTGCTGAGAAAGTTAGGTAAGATCTGGCTATTCCTCTGCTCTCGTGCGCTCAAATCTGATTTATATTGAACTTGGCAGCGATAAACTGCGATTGGCAGAAAACCTTCTGACTATGCTTTTGTGGCTCGCGGAACTGACTTTTGCAAGCTATCTGCTCTCGTACGGTGCAGAGCATCTATCAAAAAGGTACGGCGCCAAGTTCGTTGGACGCACGCTGCTAAGCATTGCCACGACGCTGCCCGAGATAGCAATAGTAGTCTATGCCGCTGCAGGCGGCTTTTACGGGACTGCAATAGGCGCCGGCCTTGGAAGCAATCTCTTGATGATGACACTCGGGCTTGCCATAATGCTGCTTATCGCCACCACGCGCCTATCAAAGGCGCCACTGAAAGGAGTGGATGTTGCTACCTTCAAACTGGACAAGATATTTCTTCTTGCAACTGCGGTCCTTAGCGCGGTCCTGTTTCTTGACGGCTACAACTATATCGATGGGTTTATTTTTGCAGGTCTGTTTGGCGCCTACATTGTCATGGCATTGCTTGAAATGCGCGCCGAGAATAAGGCTGCAAGGAAGGTAGAACACAAGGTAGGCGATCATCAGGTTGTTGAAGTCTACAAAAACGCGCCCACAAAAGGGCCGAGTAAGGAAATGGTGAAGGCTATGCTGGTTTTTGCAGCAGGCACGGCCGGCATATTTCTTGGTGCAGAGCCTTTCATTGCATCGCTTTCAGGTTTTTCAATGGACGTTGGAGTTTCAATCATAATCCTCGCAGTTATAATAAGCCCGATAGCTGGCGAAATGCCCGAGAAAATCTCGATGATGCTTCTAGCAAGAAAGGGAGCCGCAGGCGCGTCGATAGCCGTTGCAAATGTGCTTGGCTCAAAGATCCTGAATAATACTCTGCTTCTGGCCGTAGCTGTTTTTGGAGCGATGTATCACGGTGGCTTTAATGCAACCATCGCACCAAACCCGATTCTGGAGTACCAGATGATTCTTGTAACTGCAGTCACGATAATAGCGCTTGTGCCGATGTTCAGAAAAGAGATCGGCCTCAAGGTAGGCGTGATGCTGGCCGCGATGTATGTCATTAGCCTGATTATCCAGTTCCTTCTGCCTCAGAACCTTGCTCTGCATTAAAATACGGCGCTCTTTTAACCAAGACAGCCATGCTTTCAAAGATATTGGTGCCGGTGGACGGCTCTGAAAATTCGCTTCGTGCACTGGATCAGGCGCTTTTCATCGCCAAAAGTACAGCTGCGCAGATAACTGCGATGCACGTTGTTGAACGCCCACCGACAGTATATGTTGAGTCGCAGAAATTGCTCAATGACCTTTTGTCAAACTACCGAAAAGAATCTGCAAAAATCCTAGATAGGTGCAAAGAAATGGCAAAGAAAAGTGGAGTTGCTCTTGAAACAGTCATTGCTGAAGGCGATGCAGCCGCCAGCATCGCGGGCTACGCGGAGCAGGGCGGAGTTGACCTTGTGGTAGTCGGCAGCCGCGGCCTTGGCAAGTTCAAAGAAATGATGATGGGCAGCACGTCAAGCAAGGTGTTGCATCAAGCAAAGTGCTCCGTGATGGTGGTAAAATAATCAGATCGACTTTTCCCACTGGATGACGACAGAGCTGTCATTTTTGTAGGACTCATTTTTTATAGAGTTCAAGTCGTCTTCGAGTTTTGATCTGAGTGACATGTGTGAAGGAGTTGACGCATGCTGCTTTGCCTGACTGGAGCTTACAGTCACTCCGCAGATGTTGCACCTCAACTGCTCTTCCATGCATATTGTAGATTGTACGGGATATAAAAAGAGTAAGTCATTTAAAACATGCTGGCAGTAGTTTGGTTGATGCAGACAGAAATAGCGTCGCAGACAATACTGGCGCAAATGAAGAATGAATCAGAAGTCAGCTTTGGGCAGCTTAGAATGTGGCTTGTGCCGCAAAAAGCAGAGCACGACAATGATTATGACATTAATCAAAAATATTTTGAGACGCTGTTGCGCGAAACCCTGAGCGACCTGCTCAAAAAAGGATACATCGCTTCATCAGTGCGTGATGGTGTAGAAGATGGAGATGCACGCGCTTTTTCACTGACACAAAAAGGCTCGAAGTACATCGAGGAGTTTGAGGGTTTTGATGAACAGTAAAGATGACAAAAACATTCAAAAGCAACTAACAACTAAGTGAGCAGTCGTCAACTGGAGGTATTGCAATATGAGTTCATCTAAAAAACAATTAAAGGAGAAGGAAAATCAGGAGCGCCTTGCGCGCGCCGTTGAAACTCTGGATACCATAACAAAGAACAACGACGTTCAAAAGAGTATCCGAAACATGATAAAGGAAGTGCTTCTTGCGCTCAAAGACGAGAAAGGCGGCAGCATGTCCGTCCGGGCCGCCAACGCGATCAGCCTTCTTGACAACGCCACACAGAGCCCCCAGATGCAGTCGCACATCCGGACTATGCTCTGGCAGGTAGTATCCACGCTTGAAAGCATAAGAGAATAATCTATCGCGCGTTTTTTACCGGCTTTACCGGTGGAGGCAGTTTTTCCAGCTTGTGGGTGGGGTTTGCAAGGTAGTGCCTTGATGCTCCCTCTCCGCTTAGTACAATATTGCAGTTGACACACCTGTATCTGATCGCCATGCGCGCAAGTTGTATTGTACGTACATGGCTAAAAACGCTATGGAAATAAAGCGTGCACAGATCAGCGCAGGCGCACTATTTCCCTGTTATCGGGCACTCCAGACCTGATCTTTAGGCGCGAATAGATGGCGCTTGCAACGTTTTCCGACTTGCTCTTTTCGCCGTGGTTCACGAGCACGCGCTTTGGCTTTACCCTCGCCACAAAGTTCATTATCTGGTTAAAGTCGCTGTGGCCGCTAAAGCCGTCTATCTTTTGGGTCTGGCAGCGGACAGGCACGACCTTGACCTTGCCTGTCTTGTCCATCATGCTTACCTCTGACATCGCGCCGTCAAGCACGCGCCGGCCAAGCGTGCCGTTTATCTGGTAAGAGACAAACATGATCTTGTTCTTTGGGCTCTGCGCAAGCTCCTTAAAGTATTCTACAGATGGCCCGCCTTCAAGCATACCTGAAGTGGCCATCACTATGCATGGGTTTTCGTCGTTTAGCACGTCGTCGCGCTTGCCGTAGCCGCTGATGACCGTAAAGTATTCGGACTGGAATGGGTTGATCCCCTGCAAGACAGACTTGCGAACATCAGAGCCAAGGTAATGTGCATAGGACATGTGAATCGCGCTTGCCTCCGAGATCATGCCCTCGATGTATATCGGCGACTCCATCAGCCTCCCTTCCTTCATCTCCTTGGCCATGACAAGCATTATCTCTTGCGCCCTGCCCACGGCCGGGACCGGGATTAGCACCTTGCCTCCCTCTGTGAGGGTCTTGTTTATCGATTCTGTAAAGGTGCGGTAGACGAACTGCTGGTCCGGCATGATGTCTGTCGAGTTGCCGTACGTGCTTTCCGTGATGAGCGTCTCGACTCTCGGGTACAGCGAGTGAGCGGAATCAAGTAGTTGAGTCTTGGCGAACTTGTAGTCGCCTGAATAAAGGATGTTGTGTGCGCCGGAAATGTTCAGGTGAACCGTCGCGCTTCCCATGATGTGGCCGGCGTTGTTGAGCGTGATGGTGATGTCCGGGGAGATGTCGGTCGGCTTGCCGTACGGCAGGGTTATACTGTGCTTGATGACTTCTTTGACGTCTCTGTCCTCGTATGGCAGGTAGGTGCCATTGCTGTTTGCTATCTTGACAGAGTCCATCTGGAGCAGGGTCATCAGCGGAAGCGTCGGCTCAGTGCAGTACACCGGCCCCTTGTAGCCGTACTTGAATAAAGTAGGCAGAAAGCCTTGGTGGTCGATGTGAGCGTGACCAATGATCACGGCATCCAGATCGTCAAAGTCAAAGTTGAACCAGTCAAGACGCGGGTAGGCGTCAAGCCCGGACATTTCGCCCGGGTTGATGCCACAGTCTAGCATCACCTTGCTCTCAGGCGTTACTACGATAAAGCACGACCTTCCGACCTGCTTGACCCCGCCAAGGCAGAACAGCATCACTTCCTCCTTGTTGGTAGACCACGACTGAGGTTTTGAAGACGGCTCTTCTGCCACTATCACTTGCTGCTGTTGGGCCGCACCATTGCCATTGTTGCCAACCACTAGCGATCCCCTGAACACGCGCTTGCCCAGCTTTTGGAGGAAGTCTGTCCTCTCTTTTGCAGAGCTTTTGAGCGTTGAATGGATGATGTTGATGCTGGAGGAGGGAATGTGTGGAGAACGCCTGGTGTGTGCAATCCACCCTGTCGACTGTGCAATCTGCACGATCATGTTTGGTTCGATTGCTTCAGGTTTGCTTACTTCAAGTACGACCTCTCCTGTCGCGTCATCGCAAAATACTGCCGAGACCAAGACATCCTTTGGCAACAACTTGACCACCGTCTGCCTTGTCTGCTCTTCTGGCAGCCTGACGGACGGGTCCGTACGTATGACGAACCTCTTTTTGAGGGTCTTTGAAAGTGATGATAAATAATACGTCAGCTCTGTTAGGGCAAACTTGGGGTTCTTTGTGTATAACGCAATGTTTGGGCCTTCAAACCTTACCAGCGTTATTTGCGAGTCAGATGGGATCGACTTGAGGATTAATTTTCCTACTGCTTCTTCGCTCTCGGTGGTCACCTTGGTCACCTGGCTGTCAGAATCCTGGGGCTTTTCGGCAGACTTGAGCTTCTTGGCTGGCGGAGCAGATGCTTGCTCTTGAGCTATAAATTCTCCAGCTGGTTCGTTCTTCTCCAATTCACCCATCGTCATTCATTCTAGCTATACAAGTCATGCCCTGTGGTTACAATAAGTCCTGATAATCAAGGCATAAACCGACGTAGAGCCGGCAGTACATCCGTATTTCCATTATAAAAGGGTAATGTTCGCTCAGAATGGTACGTATGGCAGCAGAATCGATGCGGCCACTATAGCGACCATCACAAGCGTCAAGAGCATGTTTGCGTTCTTGGCCAGCGCCTTGGATTTTGCCTTCTTCTCAATGAGTGAACCATACAGCTGCCCGCCGTCAAGTGGCCCGATTGGGAGCGCGTTGAATATCCCGACATTGAAGTTGATGAACCACAGCCAGAACAGCATGTTGGCAATTGGGGCAAACGCTACACCAAGCACACTGGACTCGTACTTCGGTGCCATCAGGTCAGAGTACGGGACAGCGCCTTGCTGCATCGTAGGCGGAAGAAGTAGTGCCAACGGGTTCTGGCCAAATGCCCCCCTGTACCTGTCAAGTACTGCCTGCGGGTCTGGCGAAAGAACAGTCACGCCTACTCCAAGAATGCCCTTGCCCGGCTCCACCGCGGAAGGTAGCGTAACTGACTTTGTTACTGCATTGCTCGCCTTATCAATCCACATGATATCTACAGTCTTGCCAAGGTTAGACCTGAGCAGGTTGCCCAAGTCTTCAAGGGCCTTGACTTGGTGGCCGTCAACAGACTGTATCACCGACTGCGGCTCCATCCCTATAGATTCTGCAAGCGATCCGGGGTTTACACTGACCACCATCACGCCAAACTGCGGGGCATTCGGGTTGGGTGGAAGCGGAGTAAGGGTGGATACTACGGCAAATAGGGCAAGCAGCGAAACGCCGGCAAGTATCATGTTGTTGAGCGGGCCGGCAGTGAGCACCGCACTTTTTTGCCTGAGCGTAGCCCTGTTCAGCTCATCTCTTTCAATATTGACAAACGCGCCTATTGGTATCCCGAGGAACAGAACGATGCCTGTTGAGTCGACTCGGATGTTGTAGACGCGGGCGACAATGCCATGACCAGCTTCGTGGATTATGATAGTGATTACAAGCGCCGCCCAGCCATATGTTATTGGCAGGTACGGATTGAGGCCCGGGATCAGAAGGTTTGCGGTGGGACCGACGCTGGCCACTCCCTGTCTTGCAGCCGAATTTGCAAAGAGGACCATCAGCGACCCTATTATGAGAAATATCGCAAGCGCCGTGATGATAGGCATAAAATACGTGTTAAAATCAGCGTAAACCTTGGCTGCGCGCGACTTGGCAACCTTGTCAAAGAATTCAAGCCCAAAGGGCGTGTGGATAAGTATCAGGGGAAGTTTGACTTCAGCGCGTACCCTGTTCTTTTGCTGTTCCAAACATCCACTAATACGCGCCTTCTGTATTTAAATCAAAGCGTCCTCTAGACGCCGCTGCTGTCGGCTTTCTGGATCTCGACGTAGACCTTGTCGCCTACCTTGATGCCCATATCCTGATACTCGTGCATGCTGAACTTTATCGTGGGCGAGTCGGTGAGCCCTCCGCCCATCCCGGGAATGCTTGCCATTACCTTGGGCATGTTTTTCATGAGATCCTCGATGGAGCTGAAAGAAGCTACATTTGAGCCAAAGGGGTTCATGTTGGGCCTGTCTGGCTTGTACTCCTTTGGATCGTTGAACGTGACATAGACATAGGGGCTGCCGTCCTGAGACCCTTCAATCTTGGCTACTATGAATTCCCTTTTCATTGACACCATATGTTGGAAAGAGGGACTTATTTGCATATCTGATTAAAACACTGGACGACCCTGCCGCAATGGGATCAGGGTCCTTCCAGCGAATGAGTCATGGGCTTTTAGGAAGGGCGTAATAGGGGTTTACAGCA
>JAJPHX010000193.1 GCA_021325075.1 Nitrososphaeraceae archaeon
AGCAGCACCGTAAGAGGCTCGACAGGGGTCCCAAGCACGTCTATTGTTTCCGGGATCCCAAGCCACGACGATGTTGTATTGGCCGCCAAGACAGTAATTTCTGGAATCGCGCCGTATTATATTGCTTTTAGCAAGATTTACAAGTGCTCGGCTGTCAAAGCCAGCCGTTGGAAGAACTGCTAGGGCAGCATCACCTGCACAAGACCACCAAGGACTATAAAGTTGCCATAGGCGAAAACAGGATAATCATTGATAGCACGGGCTCGGCATTTTCATACAAGAGATACGCAGGGAACGAGCTGAAGGCAGAATCTATGATGGTTTCAGACAAGGAGCAGGTAGTCGTCGGCATTTTTCCAAACCCCCCGATCCTCACGCCAAAGGCAGTGGCAAAAAATGTTTATTTAAAGTTCAGGTCGCCGGTCATTGTCGACCAGAGAAGCCAAGTAGCAGTATACGTCAAGATGCCGATAGAGATAGGTGTATACCGGCAGTCAATAGATGAAGAGATCCTCATTGACGCGTTTTCGCTAAAGCGTCAACAGTACGCGCTCTACGGCTCACCAGAGAGCGGCGTGGTGTGCCGCTACACTGAGACTGAGGTGAGCACGGACAAGGATGCCATCAAACCTGTAAAATATGAAGAGGCACTTGTAAAGATCAAGATAAAAAACGACATTGACAATGTCGTCAAGGTGAGCAGGGTGATAATCCCGATGGACAGTGTGGTGCTTGACCACGCTCACGACGACTCGTGGCTGCCAGGAAGCGTAGAGATGACTCTTGACTCGGCGTTTGGAAAAGACATCGTCAATGTGCGTCTCACAAGTACCAAGGTGAAGCGATCCGACAAGACTAGTGTAGCAAAAAGAGAAGACACGCTGGTGTTCTTGATGGATGCCGGTTACTAGATCTCGTGTATCAGTTCTGCCAGGTTCCTCTTTGGCTTTGGCTGCAGCATCTTGAAAGGGTAGCCAAGGCACAGTAGGCACGACGGGACAAGGTCGGTGCCAAGCGCCTGCATCACCCTTTCTTCGTCAATCATGCCAATCCAAACCGAGCTCAGCCCAAGCGCGTGAGCAGCAAGTTGCGCATAGCCGGCGGCCAACGTGGCATCCTGCACTGAGAATTTCCTTATAATGCCAGTCGGAAAGTTCATCTTGATCCTTGATGGGTTCATGCAGAACACGAGCACCACCGGCGCGTCCACGTACGGCTGCTTGTTTGCAGCTTCGACGAGCTTGAGCTTGACATCAGGGTTCTTGACATTGAATATTTCAAAGCCCTGAAAGCCGCCTGCAGTTGGCGCGGTGTCGGCTGCGGCAAATATCATTTCTAGCTTCCAGTCCTCGACTTCCCTGTTTTCAAATTTTCGCTGCGATCTGCGATTTAGCATGACGTTAAAGAGGTTTGTCTGAAGGGCATCGTCTATCTCTGACGGAACCTGCTCCTGCTTTGGGTAGAGGTTTTTGTCTTCGTCGCCGGCATACATTCTGGAAAAGATGTCGCTTGGATACATCTCTGCGTACTTAGCACATCAGTGCAATAAAGGCTTTCCATGATAGACTGAAATAGTGTTTGGCAGAAGGTACAGTTGCAGGGCGCATGGTTCAAACAAAAAAGATGATCATGGAAGTAGAGATAGAGGTTGACGTCCCAACAGACATCGTGCAGGACAGCGGCAGAATCAAGGCGGTGGAAGACGGCCTTGGCAGGAGCATATCAAAAGGCTTATACGATCAGGGAGTTTCCTTCAAGATAAAAAAGATCAGCTCCAAGATAAAGTAAGAATTATCATTGGCAGCTACACCCAAGTTGCTAAATATAGCAATCGGCGCTCTCAATCTACGAACATATTTCTGATAGCTTCTATAGTGTTCCTTACCGTAGGAAGCGGATATCTGGCAAAGGCATGGATGCATTATTCCGAGGCTTCCGCAGATAACGCCATCGGCAAGGATGCGGCTCTATGCGATGGCTGCCTTGTCGGCGACGACAATGACATAATAAATGCATATGTCGGATCATTGCAGGGCAAGATGCAGAAAAGCCTGCAGGACATGATCCTTGACGCAGGCATCGGTGTAACCCTTTTTTCAATGGGAACAGGATTTTCTATGGTCTACTGCAAGTGGTTCAGAAATGCAAGATGATCATTCTTTGACAGGCAATGTCTTGAGCACCTTGCTTTCAAGATCGAATATCCTGATCAGGTGGTTGTTTGTGTCAGCGATGTAAAGCGAATTCCCGCGTATCTTGGCGTCGCTTGGCTCAAAGAGTCCAAGGGTGTCGCACGACGGGTCGTTGATATTGCACATCGCCTTCATCTCCGGCTTGCCGATCATCGTCGACACTTTTTGTTCGGCAAGGTCGATCAACCTTATTGCGTGGTTGTAGGTGTCTGCCACGTAGACCTTGTTTCCTTCGCAAGCGACGCCAAGCGGATGCTGGAGCCGCGCTTCGTCAAGCGTCCCATCCTTATGGCCAAAAACAAACAGTCCCTCTCCGACAGCTGTCTGGACTATTTTCTTGTCAAGGTCTATTCTCCTTATTGCTGAGATTTCGCTGTCTGCCACAAAAAGGTAGTTCCTGAAAATGGCAAGGCCGCTTGGCTGGGCAAACTGGGCTTCTGCAAGCAATCCATCAACGATGTCTTCGTGTCCGCTGCCTGCAAACGGGCCGATCTTGCCTGTTTGTACGTGGTAAGCCCAGATCTGGTGCAGGCCCGCCATCGCGATAAAGATGAAGCCGCTGTCATGTGCCAAGTCCCACGCCGAACTTAGTTGTGTAGACTTGGCATCCTGCGGCGACTGGATCCAGTGGCCCTGCCTGCCATTGCCTGCAAGCGTCACAACAGCTCTTGATTGCAGGCTGATTTCCCTTAATGCATGGTTCTCAGTGTCCGCGACATAGACCTTGCCTTCGACCCAGAGCACTCCTTGCGGCCGGAAGAACTTTGCTTCTTCAAAAGTGCCATCAGCAAAGCCCTTTGTTCCGCCGATCTTGTGGATTATCCTGCCGCTATCTGCATCGACTACAAGAATCCTGTTGTGGTTAGAGTCGCTTATTGCAAGCATCTTGCCATCCGGCGAAAACGCCATCTTGCTGGGGTACGACAAGATTCCTGATCGCGCCGCCACAGGTTTGTGTATTTCAAGCGGCTTTTCTGCAAGGGTCCCCTGCTCCTTGTGCCTTTCGAGCAGTACACTAATGACATCGTCCAGGTTTTCGCGCTGGCCCTCGCCTGACTGCTGGTATACGACATTCCCTTTTGGATCAATTACCACGAGCGTCGGCCAGCCACTAACATTGTAGGACTGCCAGATGGCCATGTTCTTATCTGCTATGACTGGGTGGTTAATCTCGTACCGGCCAATTGCTTCCTGTATATTCTCTGCCTCCTGCTCGTTGTAGAATTTTGCAGAATGCACCCCGATTACGATGACAGGCTTGCCGCGATACTTTTTCTCTATCCAGTCCAAGTCGGGTAGTGTATGCATGCAGTTGATGCAACAATAAGTCCAGAAATCAAGAATGATAACCTGACCTTTTAGGTCGTCAAGTGAAAGAGGCCTGTTGGTGTTGAGCCAGATAAAGCCTTTTGGGAAATCTTGCGCCTTTGAATTGATCAAGCCGGGCTTGCGGAACATGCCTCATTCATCGCGTAAACTGAATTTAAACCATTAATGCATACTGCGTGAAGCAGGGAAATAGAATAAATATCGTAAAAATAGAGTTTACAGCATATATGGAATGCGCAGTCTATGACACATACGTACAAAAGAAAGACGGTAGGATTATGCACTTTGACGTCGTAGTAGAGGCAAATACCCCGCATGAGAAGGCCATCGAGTATGGCAAACAATACCTTGCTTCCGCTGGCCAGACTGGTCAAAAGATGACTCAGGAAGAGTGCCAGTTCTGCCATATACAGGAAGCACCGCCTTTCGTCGAGAAATCCATCAAGCAAAACGGCTACTGGATACAAAAGATGGAAGGCTGCCCACAGTAGGGCCTCCTCTATTTTTCATCACAAATTATAATTAAGGCGTCCACCGCTGATGCATTGCATACCGATGAATGACGCCAGTGTGTGGAACCATGACAAGAGACAGCAAGCCCCAACAGTTGATGACATTCTCAAAGCGCGTGAGCTGCTGACAGGCACCGTCAGGAAGACTCCACTTCAGAATTCCAGAACCTTTTCAAGACTAGCAGGAACAAACCTGTTTCTAAAGCTAGAGTGCCAACAGGTCACTGGTTCATTCAAGGTACGCGGTGCATTTGTCAAGGTAAGCAGACTGGCAGGCAAGCAGGCAAGCTATGGCGTAATTGCGGCCTCCGCAGGCAACCACGCACAAGGCGTTGCATATGCGGCAGCCATAAAAAAGATCCCTTGCACTATTGTAATGCCACAGAATGCGTCACCGGCCAAGGTGGCAGCAACTAGGTCATATGGCGCAAAGGTGATCCAGAAAGGGCTAAATTATGACGAGGCGTGGGCCGCAACCCAAGAAATAGCTAAAGACGAAGGCATGACGATAATTCATGCATTTGATGACCCGGATGTAATTGCTGGTCAGGGGACAATAGGACTAGAATTGCTGGAAGATCTGCCTGACGCAGACAGGATATACCTGCCTATAGGCGGAGGCGGACTTGCAGCAGGTGTGGCGACTGCGATCAAGTCGCGCAGGCCAAACGTCAAGATAATAGGAATCGAATCAAAGGCTTTCCCTGCCATGAAAGAGTCGATGGCAAAGGGCTCACTCCAGTCTATGAAAATGGGGTACAGTATCGCGGACGGCATTTCTGTGAAGCAGCCGGGCAAGTTGACATTTGAAATCGTGAGTAAACTCGTGGACGACATCGTGCTTGTAGATGATATGTCAATAGTAAAGACCATGTTCTTGCTGATGGAGCGCGCAAAGCTCGTTGTAGAGCCGGCAGGGGCGGCAAGCCTTGCATACCTACTCTCAAATGGAGGTCATGCAGGCAAGAAGGAAAAAGTCGTTGCGCTGCTGTCAGGCGGAAACGTCGACATGTACCTTCTAGGTCAGGTTGTGGCAAAGGGCCTTATGCAGATGGGCAGAATGCTTCGGATATTCATCTTGCTGCCCGACAAGCCCGGCGCACTTAAAGGGGTAGTTGACGGAATTTCAGAGCTGAGCGTCAACATTGTAGAAGTGGAACACGATAGGCTGAGCTCCAACATACCCGCGGGAACTGCCGGCGTCTACCTTAGCCTTGAAATCGAGGATGAAAAACACGCGCAGCGCTTGGTAGAGTTCCTGAAGCAAAAAGGAATAGAGTTTAAGGTAGCTAGCTAACGTAGTCGTATTCTCTAAAGCCGGCCTTGTCTGCAGTCGTGCCGCCTAGCTTTACAAGGACGAATTCTTTGTGCGCGTTTATCACAGAATCGGTAAAGGCGCGTTCTTTTCTATGCAGCCTTTCATATTCTTCAATCGAAAGTCTTTGTCTTGGACCAATGTCTGTATCAAGATCCATCCTGCTGACGATCTCCTTATACTGTGGCTGTATTATGCCGCTGAACACCATTGCGCTGCTTCCGCTTCCGTATGAGCCAAAGCCCACCCTCTTGCCTTCGAGGTCCGTCCCTTTCTTGTGCTCAAACTCGAGCAGGCTCCTTAGACCCATGTACATCGACGCGGTGTAAAGGTTTCCTATTAGGGCAGAAGCCTCAAGCGAGCTTGTCATCTTTTTCTCATATACTTCGTTGTAAAATGATGTCTGCATGAAGGCGCGCCTGAACTGCTCGTCCGCCTTCATGAATTCAGTGTCTGCAAGGATTGACTCGATGGTCCCACGCGGGTCCTTTGGCTGGGGTTCCGGCGTGCTCACTTCCTTTATGACATGCTTCCAGCGCGGGAGGTGGCGCCACTCATGCCTTAGCAGGTATGCAAGCGCCTTCTCACCCATCTTCCGGTATGGAAGGTGCACTGCGAAAAAGTCAATGTGATCGGTAATTGATTCACCGTCCTTTAGTTTTATGAGGCCAGACTTTAGCGCCTTTTCCTTGTAGGCGTCAAAGGCCTTCCTGACGGATATGAGATACAGCAGGTTTGAATAGCTGCCATTCACAAGCGGTGTTTCCTTGCCAAAGGGACGATAAAAGTCGTACTCGTTTTTGATCGTTGTAGAAGCAACCTTTTGGTCAAAAGCCATCAGGCGCGGGTTTTCCCTGATGAGCATAGCGACCGCGCCGCCTCCTTGCGTGTATTCACCGGCAGAGCCAATGTCGTATTTTGCGATGTCACTTACGATCACTACTGCTGCCTTGCCGTTGTTCTCCTCGGCCCTTATCCAGTTTGCATTGTCATAGAGCGCATATGACCCGCTTACGCAGGCAAACTTGCATTCGATGCCGCCGGCGTGCTCAAAGGAGCCCTCGCCGTAGATCTGCTCGAGCATTCCAATGACAAAAGAATTCATGGCTTTTGATTCATCCAGAGAAGATTCGGTAGCAACATACACCCTTCCGATATCCTCAGGGTGCAAACGGTTTCTCTGCATCAGTTTGAGGCAGGCGTTTGCAGCCATGCAGGCAGAATCCTGATTGGTATCGGTGATGGCCATCTTTTTAATTCCTATGCCGTACTCGAGCTTTTGCGGATCGATTCCCCTTGCTTCGGCAAAATCCTTGTAGTCGAGGTAAAGTTTAGGTACATAGATAGCCAGGTCATCAACCCCTACAACTGGCATTACTGGAAATCCTACCGGTAATAGTCATTTAAAGGTATTTCTGGAAGAATTTGACCCAGACATCAATTTATTTGAGCAGTATGCTGAATTCAATCTCGAGATTGTTTTGCCTGTTGGAATTTACCACAACACCTGCTGGCATTCACACTGGCCACCAAACTTCGTGGTCCTCCCGCATCTCGGGCATATAGATGGCGGCTGGTAGTTCTCTTCTCCTTCCATGTGGTATTATGGTCAATATCGCATATAGAGTTTGGCTGTTGCCAAGCACAAAATTTTCGTCGCATATTTTATATTTCTATAATTACTCTCTAGATGGCAGGATGGGGCAAGAGGAGCGAGATTTCTTGCAAAAGCTTTGCGATTCTGTCTTGAACGCTGAAAAGACTGTCAGATTCGCAGGCGTGATAGATGACGAGGGCAAGCTTCTCATCGGCAGGTATCGCTCAGACATTCCATCGCCGCTTATAAAGGCAAACTTGGACAAGGACACAAAAGCCACGTCGTTCTACAGCGCGTACCAGGCACTTGCAATAAACAAGCGATTCGAGTCGGACCTTGGACCGATACGCTTTCAAGTAACCGAGTTTGACAAGGTGACGCTTGTTTCAATCCCCCTGACTGCCCAGAACAACCGATACCTTTGCATTTCGATAGACACCCCGACGTACCACGAAAGGGTCATCCCAAAGATCCTTGACATCATCGGGTAGCATCACGTTTAAATTGGCATTAAGGTAGACTACACCTACATCGACCAAACCGATGGGGAACAAACTGTCTGGTTCGGAGCGCAGAATGAGAAAAATCTGCGCTTCGGCCAGACGCTTTTAATCGACTGTCCTGATGTCTATCTCGTCATATGCATCTTTTACAGCAAGCAGGAACAGGTCATCTTCGTATATCAGCAACCAGTCCTTTACTCCAAGCACTGGCAACTTGCGCACCAAGATTTTGCCGCTGTCGCTGAGCGTGATCATTATGTAGGCAAAGCGCGGTTGTCTGCTTTTGAGCTTGAAGAGAGTTTCCTGAAGCTCAATCCCCTGCAAACCTCCTTCTATGTTTAATTTGATAATGTCACCAAACCTGTTTTCAACTTTGGCCGTGACGTAGCTCTGCCCCACATCGAACTGCTCTATATGAAGCATTACCTTGTTGCTGGCTGACGAAGTATCTGGAATTTCTCCATACAGAGTCTCTGATAGCTTGTCAAAGAAGACCTTCATTACCACGGGCCCGCGCCTGATTGCGGTATGTTCTTCCTTGCACCAAACCTCTGTGCTAAAAGCACCGCGGCAATAACGCCTGCCATAGCAAGGGCTGCGCTTGCAGGAAATTCCGGCACAATCACGGTTCCCCTTGCAACGCCGTTTCTGGTTTTGTCAACTGGCTGCCCATCCCTCATTAATCCGCCGACTGTCACCTGAATGTTGTATTTTTCATTGCTTGGAAAGTCTATAGTCTGTGTATCAGTTCCGCCTTTTGCAGTCAGATTATCCTTGCTGTAGACTTCCTTGCCGCTTTTGTCGACAATTTTTATGCCATAGATGACATCAGCATTCAATGGGCTGCCAGAGAAGGCGTCTGAAAAGTGAAGTTTGACTGTAGATTCCTTGTCCGCATTCAACGGGTTTGGGGTCCATTCGGTGGCTACGCCAATGCCTCCTGTGTCTGTAACCATCTCTCCGGTTGTTTCGACAGGAGCTTCGGAGGCAGGTGCAAGAGTGAACATCATTTGCTTTGAATTATCATTCACTTTTTTAGCCAGATCGATTATGTCATTCTTGTTCAGCAGATAATGGAGAGTAAGTTCTGTTTCTGAAGAATAGGGGTCGATCGCAAGCTTTCTTCCAACCAAGACATCTCCGTTTGCAGTAGCAGTAAAGTAAGGAGAATCTCCTATCCCTGAGAGTGACTTTGGAATCCTTACTTCTTCATGCACAAAAATATTATTCTGTTGTATTCTGCTTACGTTCCAGTTGAAAGGCATGGCCCACGTGAATGTTTTCTTGCTGGCGTCGAACTTGAAATCCTGCACCTTGTCGTAATACGATATTATAGTTGTATTGTAGGGTTGTCCGGCATATTGTATATTTTCGGCGGAAACATCTCCTACGCTCAGCCATGAGTCGAACTTGCGGATGTCATCTTGCTTGAAGATATTGCTTGGGTAGTCTATTCCAAAGATTTCAATGTGGAAGTGGTAGAGCCCGCCATCGAGCAATAGAGGGCCACGGATATTCACTGTTCCGCCAGGGTCTGCCACCCACGCATTTAGGATCGGCTCCTGATTGCCAAATATTGTCAGCGGACCTTCATTAGGCTGTATCTTTAATGTGAGCAGACCGTTCTCACTCTGGAAAAAGTCGTGCATGATCGACTGTGAATTATCTATTCCTTTTGTAACTTCTATGTAAAATGTGGTGAATTTGATAGTCTGGTTGTTATTCGTATCAAACAACCTGAACTGCATGAATGCATTCTGGCGTGATTCTGTCGTCAATATAGGAGGACTGATTTTTACAAAAAGACTGGCATTCCTGTTGCCAAAGTTTGCAGGAGGCAAATTTTCCTGTGTAAGACCGTCTGCGAATGCACGCTGGTACGATATTGCTGAAAAAACCAAAACTATGATTAAAGCGAAAGCTAGTATTTCCCTGCCTGCCTTGACCACTAGAATAGATAGTCAGACTGTATATTTAATTCTTGATAGTACATAGCTACAATGATTTAATTATCGCATGTTCCCACGGTTATGTAGGCGCATGTCGCCAAAAAGCATCGCAAAGATATCAATTGCAATAGTCATTATCGGGATTGCCGCCACGGTTATGATCTTTGTCACGCTGTCAAGACAGGAGGGTAATAGTGGCACAAAGAGTTTTGCGGATAGTGGCAATAATTCGCTTACAATTATTTCAATTTCAGGAGGCTCGCTTGCTGGAGGGTCAAAATACGTTATTTCTCCAAACCCATTCACCGGGCAAGGCGACTATACTATTCAGGACGGTAGCAGTGACGACAGGAACCCGACTGAAGGCATTGTTGTAGTCGATGGACTCAGAGAAGGGCGTTTTACAGTAACACAAGTTGTAGCGCCTGCAGGATATTCAAATGACAAAAGCCCAAAGACAGTCGAGATAAGCGCAAGTACTGGCGCAGCCATTGCAACGTTTAGCAGCTCTCCTGCAGGCGGGAGCAACAACGAATCAAGCGCGGCCATAAAAGGTATAGTATACACTGCAAAGTTTGAATGTGGCACTATACGCGGCAACGAAGGACCGCTAAGGCCGGGACACTATGACACAGATATCGGCATTTTCAACAAACAGGAATTCCCTGTCAAGATAACATGGCTTGCTACCACAAATGATGGCAAGAGCACGAACGCGATATTGAGAACTTTGACGCCGCAGAGCTCTGTAGGCATAGTCTGCAAGGACATGCTCAGGACTTTTGGAAATGCGAGCTTTGTTGAGGGGTTTGCCCTAATACAAGTCCCGCTTGACCCTGGAATCCTTGGAACACTATCAGGCAGCGGCACCACGGTCATAGGGCGTACGTCTGCCGGCGACATCAACCTGCTTGACGTACAAGTATTCTACACTGCAAATGCTCTTGACGAGCTGCCTCACTCAATACTCGTGGACAAAATAACGTTTGCAATCGTAAACGACACAAGCGGCAAGATACCGCAGTCGATGTTGATGAAAACGCTTGATGTCAGCGTGACGTCAAACATGAGCCAGATATCCAATCCAGAGGCTGAGGTAAAGCAAGAGCTTGCGAAACAATACAACCTGACAGATCAGGAGCTTGCAGGCTTGCAGCTAGAGATAAAAAGTATAGGTGTCGGAGTCGGCACCATGATAGACGACCATGCAGTATCGCTTTCGCGGCTTGTGCCGCAGGCAAGCAGCTAGCAATGCCTTTGGCGGTCAGAATAAAAAAACAATATATTCTTCCCTTGCGGTTTGTCTTGCATGGCGAACTTTACTCTTCCTCCATTGCCTTATTCATACGACGCGCTAGAGCCACACATTGACGCAAGAACCATGGAAATTCATCACACAAAGCACCATCAGGCGTACACCGATGGCCTCAACAAGGCACTTGGCGGCCTTGGCCCGGAGTGGCAGAGCAAGAACGACGTTATCGATGTACTGAAGAACATTGATTCAGTTCCGGAAAACGCAAAGGGCGCGGTCAACTTCCATGGTGGAGGCTACAACAACCATGCCTTGTTCTGGAACAGCATGAAAAAGGGCGGAGGCGGAGAGCCTGACGGCGAGCTGGCAAACGCGATAAAGAAGGCGTTTGGAAGCTTCAATGACTTCAAGACGAAATTCCAGACTGACAGTGTTGCGATACAAGGCTCAGGCTGGGGATGGCTTGTAAAGAACTCTTCCGGTGGTGTGCAGTTTATCACGATGCCAAACCAGACAAGCCCGTGGACAAGGTGGAACAAGGAAAAGCTCGTCCCACTGCTTGGTCTTGATGTATGGGAGCATGCGTATTACCTAAAGTACCAGAACAAGCGCGCAGATTATGTCACCGCATGGTGGAACGTTGTCAACTGGGATGAAGTAAAGAAAAGGTTCCAGCAGGCGTAGGCGCAATTTCCGCCTTTTCTATTTCTTTTATATCAGCAGACGTGATTACTGGTGGTTGTCAAAGTACCAGATAGCGTGCCCTGCCTGCAGTGTTTTATTTCCAAGCTATGAGAAGTATATCGAGCATGTTCTCAAGAGTCATCCAGACAAGCCCGCGCTACGCATGAAAGCAAGAATTGTGCGCAGCTAGCCCCTTCGCAAGTCCACAAAATTAACAGAGCCATAGTTTTCTCGAGTAGTCCTGCTGACTGCCATGTTGTAGTCATAGATCTTGTCAGAATATTCCTGAAGCACTGGCATCATGTCGTCTATTGACTTTGCAAGGTAAAATCCAGGGCAGTCGCCGGTGAATTGAAATGCTGCATGTGCTACCGGCTGGCTGGCCGCATCAGACTCTAGCCATGATGCAAATGGATAGAGCCAGCAAACGCCGGGCTTGTCTGGGTGTATGCCACAAGCTCCCTTGCTGTCTAGGAACCTGCACTTTAGCGGCTGACCATCCTGATCCTGCCGCTCGTCACTCCTGCGCTTGAGCGAAATCATTGTAAGCGTGGTGATGATGTTGCCAAGGGTTTCCTGCTCCTGCCAGCTTGAAACCAAAGTCTCATTTTTCAAGAATTCTGGTTCAGATCTGTAGCCCATCCTTCTAGAGATCGTCTTTATGTCATCTTTTGTCAATGGCAGCCTGCCCTGTCGCTCGCAGCAGTTATGGCAGTCGGGCCAAAGGCACTTCCACAGGACGTAAAGGCGGTCCTTTGACAGCATCGGGATGTGGAATACGACCCCGTTGACATTCACTGGGGTGTCAACGACATCATCCCGTCTGCCAGTCTGGAGATCGTATAGTACTGGATCTATTTTCCATTTTTTGGCAAGAAGATCAAGTGCTTCTTGAACCGAGTTGTCCTGCAGCACTACGATAAATTATAAACCCGGCAGTTTAAACATACCTCACATGCTCAGCCCACAACACGAGCTGCCCGTTGAGGAAGAGCAGGTCATAAGGAGAAAGGGCAAGCATGCTTCTTCCACCGAGAACCGCAGGATGGTGTGGGAGAACGTGGTATGGCCGCTCATACTTGAAATCAACAGGTCTTACTTTACCCTAAAGGAATATCATACAAAGAGGAACGAATTTTGCAAGGCAAGTGGCATACTTCCGTCAAAGGTCGCCGGCGGCTTTGTTTCATTGCTGATAAAAGGCATTCTCACCAGAGACAAGAACATCTATTCCATTCACTACAGGCTCATACCCTACATGAGAAAAAAGGCGCCTCTTGAATACGGCCTTGTCATCCGCGAAGTAAACACTAAGCGTTAAAATATCCGGTCAGACAGCAGGTGGATGTAGCTCGTGTCAGCCCGGTCGAGTCCAGCTGGTTCAGTTGGGCGCCGAATCTAGTGGCCAATCTCCAAGGTTGAGGGCTAGGGATTTCAGGCTCTGGATCTAACTAGAGAAGAAACCTGGAGACAGCAGTTCGAATCTGCTCCGGGCTACCATTTCTTTTTCTCTATGCTTTTGGTCCTGCCTGCACGATATCTTTTGACACGTCGCCGAACTTTTCAAAGTTCTTGATAAACAATGTTGCCAGCCTCCTTGCGGCCGCATCGTACCTGTCCTTGTCGGACCAAGTGTTGCGCGGGTCGAGCACCTCGTCAGGTACCCCGGGGCACGATGTCGGCATGTCCAGATTAAAGATGTCATGGTGTTTGACTGGTACCTTGTCGATCTCGCCATTGAGTGCCGCAGAGACCATTGCCCTTGTGTGGGGGAGATTCATCCTCTTGCCTACTCCATATGGTCCCCCGGTCCAGCCGGTGTTGATGAGGTAAACTCGAGTGCCATGCTCAGTTATATTTTCCCCAAGCATCTTGGCGTATTCCTGTGCGTGGAGCGGCATGAAAGGCGCGCCAAAGCAGTGTGAGAACGTTTCCTTTGGCTCGGTGATGCCACGCTCTGTCCCAGCTAGCTTGCTCGTGTAGCCGGACATGAAGTGATACATCGCGCTTTCCTTAGTCAGCTTTGCAATTGGCGGCATGACCCCGAATGCGTCTGCAGTCAGAAACACGATCACTTTTGGGTGGCCGGTGACGCTCGGGATTATCGCGCCGTCGATGTAGTCAAGAGGGTACGCGACGCGCGTGTTTTCAGTAAGGCTCCCATCGTCAAAGTCCGGCTCCCTCGTGTTGTCGCGCATAACGACATTTTCCATGACAGAGCCAAAGCGTATTGCGTTCCAGATCTGCGGTTCTTTCTCCTCCTTCAGGTTGATGCACTTTGCATAGCAGCCACCTTCAAAATTGAACACTCCCGTGTCTGACCAGCCGTGCTCATCGTCGCCTACCAACCTGCGATCAGGGTCTGCAGATAGGGTCGTCTTGCCAGTGCCAGACAGACCAAAAAAGAGCGCGGTGTCGCCGACCTTGCCCACATTGGCAGAGCAATGCATCGGAAACACGCCTTTTCTTGGCAGGAGAAAGTTCATTATTGAAAACATGGCCTTCTTGATCTCGCCTGCATAAGAAGTGGAGCCGATAAGGACGATCTTTTTCTTGAAGTTAATGATTATAAAAGTCTCGGTCCTTGTGCCCTCTTCCTCTGGAATGGCGGCAAAATCGTCACATGAAATCAGTGTAAATTCTGGCTTGTAGTCTTCCAGCTCTTCTGGAGTCGGCCTGATGAAGAGCTGTCTTGCAAAAAGGTTGTGCCACGCCCTGTTGTTGATAACCCTTATCGGCAGCCTGTGATCAGAGTCTGCCCCCACAAAGCCGTCAAAGATAAAGAACTCCTTGTCCTCGACGTGCTTTCTCATCCTGCGGAATATCTTTTCAAAATTTTCTTCAGAAATAGGGTGGTTAACCTTGCCCCAGTTGACAGAGTTGTGAGTGACTTCATCGTCAACGATATACTTGTCGTCCGGCGACCTGCCGGTGAACTTTCCTGTCTTGACAGAGAGAGCGCCGGTGGAAGAGAGAATGCCTTCCTTTCTGGCAATTATCTGCTCGACCAATGACGGAACTGACAGATTGCGATGAATCCTGCCAAGCTTGATATCCATCTCTGCGAGCTGTGTCATAGGCTTTGCAGTTATAATCTTTGGGTTGTCTCCAACGAGCATATAATTCTACTACTGTCAGTATCGAGTAGGTTTAATGGATTGACGACAATAATAATAGAAGAGTACTCCTCCTATTTTTTGCCCCTGCAACTATCATCTGGTTCTGATGGATCTTTTCTTCACAACAGGAGTGCCGTAGCGGGATTTGAGTGTCGAGATGAAGCGGTTGATTTCGTCTGGCGTCAGCAGTACCATGTCCACATCGGGAGACAAGCTTTGTGTGAGTGAAAGCTGGTAGCTTAAAAAGATTTTTAGACTAATCACGCTCCATTTTAGCTTGGCCGGCAAAGTTTTAGCTGATAGCTGCCGGCAATGCGGGCGGGCGCAGCTATTGCTGCTTTAGCGCGTTTCTGATCTTTCCGGCTTTCTCTGCCAGAATGTCAAGGAACTCGGCAAATTCTTTATCGGTGGCATTTCTTTCAAGAGCGCGCCTTGTCTGGTAGTGGAACGAGTTGTAGATGCGCCCTATCGCGATGCCAAACGCAAAATCATCCTGACTGCCGACAGGGATGTGCCCGAGGCTTTGCTGGATCTTTGCTATTTCGTTCTTGCCAGAGATGGTTTCGTCTATCTTGGCAAGGATTGCCTTCTTTACGCGGGCATCCATTGGCAGTAAAGCCATAGTTGCAATATTAAAAGAATATGTGGTGTCAGTATCTTGTTTCCCGGCGCCCGCCACTGCCCCCACAATCGGTGCAGAGAACGCTTCCAAATCCATTGCAATTGAGGCATTTCTGCCAGCCCGGCATGGTCTTGCCAGAGCCGCCACAGGTAAAGCACGTCTTCCTCCCATTATTGCAGAAAGTGCATTTTTTCCAAGTTTGATTGCTTGACATTATTGTACATCTTGGTGGCAAGACACGGCTACTTCAAAGTATCGACAAATTATTAAAACAACCCGTAGCGCGACGACTTGAGGTCAGACAGCAGGCTAAAGTGGATCTTGTCATCGACATTCTTCTTTTTCGTCTGCCCGTTGAGCCAGTTGACAAACTTTTGCTCAAGCGAGTCGCCCTTTACTTTCAAGACATCGCTTTCTGGCAGTTGCGCAAGTCGCATGACAACTGATTCGTTGATTGATAGAAGATAAAAATTCCAGCCAAAGGTGTATTCTGCAGAGCCAAGGTGGAAGTCGGATTCTTGCACATGGACTATTTTCAAGACTTCGCCTAAGATAGCTTCAATAATTCTGGCATCAGGCTCTGTCGATGCTGCCTGCATGAATATCCTACCAGAAACGGACTCGGCCATCATTGACTAATAGGCGCGCTTACTATTTCTGCTCTTTTATCATGCCGGATAGATCTATGCTAAAGAACTCTCTTAGTATCCCTATGTAGCTTTGCACCGGCGGCGGAACTTCGTCTTCGCATGCGACTCCCATATTCCACGCGTTTATCCATATGACCATGCCCTGCAGCATGTTGACAAAGCGGCGGTAGCTGTCTGGAACAACCTCGAGCGCATCGATGTATCGCTCTGCAAGAAGCCAGGCGGCCGTAAAGTCGATGCAATCGGTGTGATAGATCGCCTTTATCTGCTGCTTTATTGACCTTGCCTGCTCGAACGGCTTTTTGCATACAAAGAACGGGAAATCAACCTTGTCGGGAATGGTCATGCCAAGGGGCGCCCAGATCGTTATGACTCTTGCTCCGTCCTTTAGCTTTTTCTTGAACCTCTTCATCATTTCGTCAACCATGTCAGGATCATGGAACCAAAAGAGCAGGACTGTTGCTTCAGAGATGTCTGCTTGTCTAATGTCTGAATTTATTATTTCAGCATTTTTGAAGCCGGCGATGTTCTTGCGCGCTCTGGCTGCAATTGCTTTTTTGATCTCTATGCCTGTTGATTTTTTCACGCCAAACTCTTTTGCGGCTATCGCAACGGCATTGCCTTCGCCACATCCAAGGTGGCAAAAGACGTCGCTTTTTTTCAGCTTTGCAAACTTGAATATCTTCCTGACGACATTGTCAGGTAGCGAAATAGAGTCGCCGCTGACTATTGATTGCGGCAGCGAAGAGAGCAGTTCGTCTATTTCCAACTGTGTACATGTTCAGTGCCGGATAATAAAAAGTAAGGTTTGTGCATAACTGATTATTATACCCGGCCGCGTCATAAGAAGGGTATGACGGTGCATGCAGAGATCAGCATCGTGCCAATTTCAAAAGGCCAAGATACGAGTATGAGCAAAGAAGTTGCTGCTGCATTTGACGCAATTCGCAAGATAAAAAATGTCAAAGCCACCCTTACGGCACTCGGTACGCAGATTGAAGCAAAGGATCTTGGGAGCGTGCTTTTGGCAGTGGAGGCAGCCCATCGGGCTGCAAAGTCTGCCGGAACCCGGCGTATCATATCCACTGTAAGGATAGACGAGCGCCTTGACAAGGATCAGACGCTGCAGGACAAGATAAGATCAGTAAAGCAAAAGCTGAAGAAATAAGAAAACGCAGTTACACTTCTACGTACACTGTGCCGCTTTCCACGGTCACATTGTACTTGCCAAGCTCCTTCAGCTTTTGCGGAAACCATATCAGGCTGCCCGTGGTAACATCCCACTTGGCGCCATGCCAGGGGCACGTCAGCTCTTTTCCGTTCAGCTCTCCTTCGTTGAGGTCAGCTCCTGCATGATTGCAAACGTTGCCGGTAGCGTAGAAGCTGCCGCCCACGTTTGCAACAAGAATTTCCTTGCCGCCGGCTGTCACATGGGTTACCTTGCCTTCACCAATGTCAGAAGCCTTTCCAACCATTACCTTTGCCATATTCAGGAAAAGTTTCATCAGGCATATTTAATTTCACCTGTCAGGGAACATCTGCTCGGAGAAGGTGGCAAGTTTTTTCAGCGCGGTCTTGCGCTCCTCCCGCTCTATTTCGGCGCCTTCAATTGCGCCATAGAGGTAGCGTATCGACTCGTCGTAGACCCTCCTTGCGACAGGATGCGGGACACCGTCCTTACCTCCGTGGGCAAAACTGTATTTCACAGGGTCCCTCCAAGACGCCCGGGCCCCGTAAATAAGCTCTGCAATGAGCGACAGTGCTCTCACTGTTGCGCCGCCAACTCCCTGAATTGCAAGCAGCTCTTCATAGTTTTTTGGCTGGATGTCATAGATCCGCTTGAAAAGGTTCCAGTCAAGCCTGCGCGGCATTTCATAGTCTGCAAGGTCAACAGGATTTTTGCCAAGCCACCGATCGAGTGTGTCTTTGGCAGTCAGCCGATAAACTGATGACTTCACATTATTCGTATCACTTTTTGCGATATCGACGCACACTTGCTGGTTTTCTTGTGAAATTGCAGCAGTCATGTCAAGTACTCTTTGGCTCTTGGTCGCGCATACTATCCCGGCGTGAGGTTCACGAGCAAAGTTCTGCATGCCGTCAGAGAGCCAGTGGTACCGGCGTGCCATTCTGGTGCCGGCGTTCATGCCCTGCTGGACCACTACCCAGCTGCCCTGCTTGTCAAAAAGTATGACGTGGTGATAAAGTGAATACCCGTCCTGCACCGCTGCGCTGTCCACCTTGGCTGCCATTCTGCTTGCGTACAATAGCGAATCGACTTTTGCAGACGACAGCCCAAAATTGTCCGCAAGGAGCGGGATGTCAGTCTTGGCCGACGTTGATTTTTTGCCTTTTCCGCCGGCAATCGAGATGCCATGGATCTCCGGCTTTATTGCCTGCTTTAGTATCCCGGTCACGACCGTGGTGACACCGGAAGAGTGCCAGTCAAAACCAAGCACGCAGCCAAAGGCCTGAAACCATAGCGGGTCTGAAAGTCTTCGAAGAAATTCCCGCTGCCCATACTCATCAATAATCACCTTTGACATTGCGCGGGACAGCCTTATCATCCGCCGCACCAGATATGCCGGCGCGTGGCCTGTGTGTAGCGGCAGGTTGATGGATGGCGCCCTTTGCAACCTACTCGCCTTTGAGAAAGAGCCTTAGCCTTTCCTTTGCTAGCG
>JAJPHX010000068.1 GCA_021325075.1 Nitrososphaeraceae archaeon
GCCCTTGCCTGCTTGATGAGCAAAAGCAACAATTTTTTGGATGGCGGTTCCCTGACAGGCGGGCAGTAGCCGGCAATTTCATCAAAATACAACAGGTAGCGCAATGTCTGCGCGCTCCCCTGCTTTATCAGCCACTGGAACAGCTGTTGGAGCACCAGCTCGACAAACAGGTGCTTTTCCTGCTCTGACTGGATGTTGCGCAGGTCTAGTATGTTGATAGAGGGGCTACTGAACAGCTCTGAAAAATTGATAGGCTCCGCATAAGACCACGATCTTAATTTTGGGTCAGAAACAAGCAAGTTTATCCTTGTCGCCAGGGCCTTCTTTTCCTTGTCAGAAATCACTTTTGACACCGGGAGCGATCCCACCGTGCCAAAGGATGGGCTTTCGATGTTTCTTATCAGATCTTTTATTGTCAAGCTTTCACCGTTTTTCCAAGCGTTATCTAGTATCGCAGAGACAAAGGTGATCTCTTTTCTGTCGCCCTCGCCATAACCGGCAAGCCTAAGCAGGTTGTATGAGGTCAGGTCAAGAAGGTCTGCTGCAGAAGCAATGTCTGCTTCAAGCAACTTGCCAAAGTCTTTTGGGGCCGACAGGTCAGGCGACATGCCAACGGCAAGCCCTGCGGAAGATTTTGGAGTGAAAATCCTAATTGTCACGTTTGCAAATTTTGAAGGCGCGTCTGGCGCTACCTTGAACTCGGCTGCTTTGCCCAGATACATTTTCTGCAGGTCGGCGGCGTATTTCGCCCTGTCGACTTTCAGGGCGTCTGCTTCTTTGCCAGACCACTGTGAAAAGTCGAAGCTGGCCGACTGAAATGCAAGGTTGCCAATGTCCCCCTTTGGGTCGATGGCAAACGTTGGGATGCCAAGCATCGCGGCTTCTTCCACGATGACCTTTGAGAGCACCGTCTTGCCGGAGCCAGTGGCTCCAAGTATTATAGCGTGCTTTGTCAGCGACACGCGGTCCAGCTCAAATTTTGTTCCGTCGGCTTGTCCGATGTGCAATCTGGCCGGGCTGTCCAAGTCGAATGCACTATGCAGCGACGGTGTTAAAAAGTGCTGTGGAAGTCATAAGCAGTTAAAAAGAGTTGTAGAGGATGGATTGCAGAGTGCATAGTTTGATATGCAAGCTGTTGTTAAACATATACCGTGGCAGAGCTGATTGTAGAGTCGTATCAGAATTCCACTGTAAACGCGATCTTGGAGGACCTAGGCAAGAAATACAAGATTGATACAACAGGGAATCTATTGAGCGAGGATAGCCCCGTGGACGAAATCAAGTTCAAGTACCGCACGTATTCTGAATGTGTGAGGATGCTGTACAGGAAGGCAGGGGTCACGGTCAGCTAAGTCCTTACTTTCATCAAGCTGATGTGCCCGATGGTGCAGTTTGGGTTTGTGGTTGAATGGTCATGCATGAGGACTTTGGCTTCTTTCTCGGGCAGCTTTTCTGCCGAGATGTATCCGCAGTTTTTGCAGACAACGACGTAACTCCAGTTAACCAAGCGCATTCATCTATCCAATAGGTGTGAATAAAAAGCTTCAACTAAGGCAGCTTGTAGTGGAGCACGAGCTCGCCAGTGTTTTTCCTCTCTACTTTGCCAAGTTTTAGCTGGATGCCTTGGGCGATTCTATCAAAGCCGTCTCCTTCAGCAAGCGTTATTGCCAGCCTTCCGCCGGCTATCTTTGGTGCTATAGTCACTACCAACTCGTCGACAAGCCCCAGACGCAAGAGAGACCAGTTCAGCTCGCCACCACCCTCGACAAGCACTCTTTTCAATCCACGCTTTTCCAGCATCGAGAACAGCTTTTTCAGGTTGACGCCATGTGGCACAGCGGCGCTCTTGCCTTCTTTTCCCGCGCCTAGCACCAGCACCTGCGCGCCCATGTCCTTTATCTTTTGGATCTTGTCCGCTGGCGCCTGACCAGTCACGGCTATGATTGTCTTTATCTTGGAAGCTGTTTTCACTATCTGCGAATCAAGCGGGATTCTGCCCTTACTGTCGACTATTACCCTGACTGGGTTCTTGCCCTTGACCAGCCGGACTGTGAGCCGCGGGTCGTCTGCCAAGATTGTAGAGATACCCACAACTATTGCGTCGACTGAGGCGCGCAGTTTGTGGACACGCACTAGGTCTTGCTTCGATGAAATTCTTGAATCTCCGCTTGCTGTAGCTATCTTGCCGTCGACTGTCATTGCGCCATTGATTATCACCTTCAATTTATCGCCTCCACGAACTGCCCGTCAATCATGACTGCTTTTATCGAGCTCTGGCTCAGCCTGTGCACTATTGCGGCGTACGGGTCGTGCATCGGATATAGGTCGGCGTGTTTTTTGTCAACAAACAGCAGGTCCGCTGCGCGGCCGGCCTCTATGCAGCCAGAGTTCAGCCTCAGGATCTCTGCGGCGTTTATGGTTGCCATTTTCAATAGCTCCCTTGGTTCAAGCATCTCGCCCTCAACTGCCCTTGAAGCCTTCCAGATGTAGTCCAGTTCTCTTAGCATGTCCGGCGAGTTTAGCATCACGTTATCAGTCCCGATGGCAATTGTGCAGCCCTGCCTGAGCATGCTGGCAACCTTTGGAATGCCGGCACCAAGCACGCCGTTTGCCCTTGGGCAGACCACGATCCCTGTCCCGCTTTTTGCAACAAGCGATATTTCGTCTTCAGTTGCGTTCGTCATGTGCACCACAAAATCCGGCTTCATATGCTCCATTATTCTGTCAACTTCGCTCTTGCCCGTGTGAGCTTTGGAAAACTCGATTGTCTCCTTCGACTCGGCGGCGTGTATCGCAAGCATTTTTTTTCCTGCAAGCTGCCTGTATTCCGAAAGCGCTACGTCAGTGTTTTCGTTTGCGCCGCTGATTCCAAGCCCATCTGACAGCCTTAGCACGTCTTTTGCCTTTTCCATCACTTCGGCTGGAAGGCCGGCTGTATCTTTTGGGCTGCTGTAGTGATCGACTCTGCCAAGCGCTATGCATTTTATCGGAAGGCCGGCGACTGCTTCTCTCAGCATCTTGACCCCTTCCGGCCCGCCTTCGCGAAAGTCTGCAAATGCCACAATGCCCTTTTTCATCATCGATGTTGCAGAGCTCCTGATGAAAGCCTTGAGGTGCTCCGGTTTGCTATTTTCCAAGATCTTCTTTTTTGCACCAAAGACAGGGTGGACTCGCGCATCCAGCCTGTGGCTGGCGGCGATGTCCTTGCCTATCGAATCGGCAATGTGCGTGTGTGCGTTGATAAGCCCAGGAATTACCAGAAA
>JAJPHX010000097.1 GCA_021325075.1 Nitrososphaeraceae archaeon
CTTAAATTGGCGCTACCAAAGTTGAACAGTGCGTGTGGGCTCGTAGCTCAGCATGGACAGAGCGAACGCCTCCTAAGCGTTAGGTCGAGGGTTCGAATCCCTCCGGGCCCGCGTTGATCTTTCTCTGCATTTGTAAAATTCTTTGCGACATGAGTCAGCTCTGAAGCCGTCCTGATGCATCTCCAGAAACATCAAAAGTGATTATGCTGTAGCAACCCTGGTTTCAGCTTTTATTTGTGTAGGGCTGTGGACTTTCTTCATGTGGTTCTTCAGCTCACCCATACTTCCGCCAACGTCGATATTGCATCTAGGGCACCTCCATTTTACCGAAATGACTCCCATGCAGAAATCGCGATTTTATTGTTTATAGGAGTTATCGTTATGATCAAGAGTTTCTGTGTCTCGGCTGATCGACCCCATCAACTTAATTTTGCAATATCACGTAATTTCGTCCAAATACAAACCCGACATACATTATCGCGCCTTTTTGAAGCACGACCGATATCTGTGATATGATGTTACCTCCTTCAAATGATGCCCTTCCCTCCCGGTATGCCAGCGAAATTTCGTCTGGCTGTACAAATAACGGCATCTTGACCGCCTTCAACTGTTTCTGCTCGCGTAGGTAGTTCATCATCTTAGTAACAAGATCCAAGTCGTGTTTTGTGTCTGGTAACACAACGTCTTCGACGTATGGCGCCACCTTGTCTGTTCTTTCAATTCTGGCTGCCCTAGCCACTACAGGAAACTTTTTCCATTCTGGCTTGAACTCCAGCAGTGACAGCAATTCCTCTATTTCTTGTTTGAATGGTATGAGATCGTCGGCGCTGCCCTTCTTTTGCCGCATTACAAGCTTCATAATTTCGCCCCTGACTTCGTCAGTATTTTTCAGAGGCTTAATGTTGAAGAGCAACCATGATGAATGGATAAATTGGTTATTGAATATTGCGATCAGACGCCGGCCAGTTTTGCATGTCCGTGAATTCGCGCCTGATGAAGCTCGCTTATCTCGTCCTTTCTGTGCTTCCTTCGCTCAAGGACATAGCCGCTTGTAGAGTGGTATATTATCACCATGTCTTTTGGGTAAAATGAAAGCATTTCGTGGTTATCGCTGTCTGACACCATGTGCCTCAGGTGAATTCTTTCCCATGAAAATAGCTCGTCTACTTTGCCCTTGAAGTGGAATGTGCTGCCGCATGGACACTTCACATCCCGCCAGTTCCCGCGTATGTTTTGCAGCCACGGGCTTGCCGCCTTGCCAGACAATTGTTGGCAGAGGTAGGGCGTGATACCCTTATTATTCTATCCACCGGTCATTTTTGTGAACTTGTTATTCCTGTTCACTGTCCGGATGTAGTCAAGATTTGCAAGGGCTACCACTGCTGACTCCCTCACTTCCTCGCTTTCATCCTTGAGGGCATCGTCGAGTGTCTTCCTTGCATCCTCCGATCCTATCACGCCCAGCGCGACTGCGGCTTCGTGGCGGACGAAAAGACTCGGGTCGGACTTGACTGCGTCTGAAAGCGCCATTATGCCACTTGTAAACCCAAGCTGACCCAGAGAAAATGCTGCTTCGTGCCTTACCAAGTCGTTCTTGTCATGTTTTAGAACCTTGCCTATAGGCTCAACTGCATTTTCGCCGGCAATGTCTGCCAGAATGCAGACTGCGCGGGTGCGCACTACGCTGTCATTATGTGTTAGCAAATCCTTGAAATACTGTTCGTTCAGTTTTTCAAACTGTCTTTCCATCTCCTCGAACAGCTTGAGCCTGTCATAATATGTCGAGCTTGCCATGTTGGTTACAGAAAGTCTTGGGGCTTTTTTATTTTTCCCCTGTTAACAGTCCTTCGAGACGTTATTATAGCGCCCCAAATTACCAGTCATGCGTATGCGCGTTAGATACTGGCGTCTTGGCATTACAGATGTCTTGGATTCTAGCTATCCTGCAGAAAGGGCTAACCACTGGGAGATCAAGTGCATGCAGGGCGAATACGAGCATTTTGGCGTCTTTTGGTACCGGTACGGCACACCGTTTGACAAGGAGCCAGTTCATGGCGTCTGCTTCTACTATAACGATATCCCGCAAAAGACAGTGAAGGACCTGACAGAGTTTTTGCAGTCCAAGTTTGGTGGCAAGGTTCTCTACAGGCAGACAAGGGTCTTTTTGCAGGGGTCTAAGGAATTTGCCGATGCAAAGTCAGTTGGCGTGCTTGCCAACGAGCTGAGCCTGAAATTCAATGCCCCGGTAGAGCTCACCATAGAATTTGAGAAGCTGGACAAGGACGAGGTGGAGCAAGAATCATTCAAGCTTCCTTCCTCAAAGGCCCTGCCAATACCCGGGCCAGATTGACGCAGATAACACAATTATATTTCTCGGGTGTTTAACACTACTTGAAGGCAAGAACGCCAATGGCTACAGAAATGACTATCATGGAGCATCTCAATGAGCTCCGTACCAGGATATTTCACGTAGTCATTGCTGTAATTATAATAACTGTCTTTGCCATGTCATTTGACCTCAGGCCAGTCGAGTATGCAGGCATCCCGTTAGCCTACCCCTTCCCGGACACGATACACAACGTATCAGCCCGCCTGATACTCTTTATGCAGCACGACCTGCTCCCACCAAACGTAACGCTGGTCCAGAACCAGCCCGGACAGGCATTTTTTGCGCAAGTCTATGTGTCGATACTGATAGGGCTTATTGGCGCGGTGCCTGTGATTGCGAGGGAAATATCGGGATTCATTTCGCCGGCTATAAGCAGCAATGCTAGGGCAGGGATAACAAAGATATTCGCCCCGTCAATAGTCCTCTTCCTTGCAGGAGTCATCTTTTCATACCTAGTGGTCATCCCGTTCATCCTTGGCTTTCTCTACCAGTACGGCGAAGCCATCGGCGCCGTCCCCCTTCTAAATGTCACAGACTTTCTTTCGTTTGTATTACAGTTCGTGCTTGGCTTTGGAGTTGCATTCCAGCTGCCGATACTGATGTACGGGATCTCTCTCACAGGCATGATCTCGCCCCAGTTCTGGAGAAACAACCTGCGCTATGCGATAATTGTCATCGTGATATTTGGCGCGGCCATAACCCCTGACGGAAGCGGGATTACCATGTGGTTTGTCTCTATACCGATGATGGCCCTGTATCTCGGCGGCATGGTAGTAGTCGAGAGAAGGGCAAAAAGTATGCGAGATTCAGAAACTAACACTTAAATGTTCAGTATCTGTATTTATTCATGAATGATAGGCGGGCTTACTGACCTTATCATGCAATTCGCCGGCATCGGCGGTATGGAATGGATATTTCTTGTCATCGCCATTGTGGTGATCTTTTTCGGCGTGAAAAAGATCCCCGAGATTGCCAGGTCCTTTGGCAAGGCTACAGCAGAGTACGAAAAGGCAAGGATCGAGGCAAAGCGGGAGCTCCAGCAGATAAAGAACCAGGGCAGCAACAACAAAGTCGGCAGGGAAAAGCTTGAAGGAATTGCAGAGTCCCTTGGCATCGACTACACAAACAAGAACGACGACGAGCTAAGAGCAGCCATCGAAGTAGAGCTGAACAAAAGCAAGCAGTAGCTTGGAACCTTTTTATTACAAATCTTTAGCAGTGTAGGCTGTTGATCGGTCCGCAGCAGATCGCAGCCATTGTCGATCAGTACGACCTGAAAAAGATCACGATAGGCACAATCGGCAGCCACTCGGCGCTCGAGGTCATGGACGGCGCCAAAGACGAAAGCATGAAGACGGTCTGCATCTGCCAGAAGGGAAGGGACCTCCCGTATCGGCGCTTCAAGCGCCTCTCTGACGAGATCATACTTGTTGACAAGTTCTCCGACATCATGAACAGGGAGAATCAGGAAAAGCTCCGGGAGCTCAACACCGTGATGGTTGCCCACCGCGCCTTTACCGCGTACCTGGGCTACGACAACATAGAAAACAACCTGAAGGTACCTGTCTTTGGCAACAGGTCGATGCTGAGGGCAGAGGAGCGCACCGCACCGCGCAACCAGTACTATCTGTTAGAGAAGGCCGGCGTGCGCCACCCCAGGATCTACCGCAAGCCTTCAGACATTGACGGCCTTGCGATGGTCAAGGTGCAGGAGGCAAGGCGCAAGCTGGAGAGGGCGTTTTTCGTAGTATCATC
>JAJPHX010000105.1 GCA_021325075.1 Nitrososphaeraceae archaeon
CGATGCCGCGGAAGACAATCTATGGCAAGTGCCCGAAATGCAAGACAAAAAGCGAGCTTGAAGTAATTTCCGGGACTCCGGGCAGGGAAAAGTTCCGGTGCAACCAGTGCTACCACAAGTTTGGCATGGACGAACTTTAAGACACGATTATATATGATTTGTAAAACTAGTCTTGTCGGTGCCGTCGTAGCTCAGCCTGGGAGAGCACTCGACCTTTTTCAAAAGGGGTGAAGCTGAAGACCGAGCTGTCGTGAGCTCAAATCTCACCGACGGCACTTTACACTATTTTCTGACCATTTTCGCGACGTTGTCGATTATCTTGCCCGACGCCGCCAGGTGGTTCTTGGCATCAAATATCGCGGCGAGTTCTTTCTTTGTCAGGTGTTTTGAGATACTCGCGTCCTTTGATGCAGCGTCGAAAAAGTGTTCGCCGCTTTCAAGTGCTGAAAACGCGACACGCTGTATGTCCCGGTACGCGTCAAAGCGCGCGATGCCCTTTTTCACAAGCGCTTCAAGCACAAACTCGGCATAGATCAGGCCCTTTGTCATCTCGATGTTTGACGCAATCCTTTCTTTGTTTACCTTCAATTCTGGCACCACATTTGTCATCGCGTTGAGCATTTCGTCAAGCAGTATGGCGGCCATCGGGAGCGTAAAGCGCTCGTTGGCAAAATTTGACAAGTCGCGCTCGTGCCACAGCGCGATGTTGTCCATTGATACACCCACAAGCGACTTGAGCATCTTGGCAAGAGAGGATACACGCTCGCTCTTTATCGGGTTGCGCTTTACCGGCACCGCGCTGCTGCCCATCTGACCCTTCCGAAATGGCTCAGCAACTTCGCCTATCTCCGTGCGCTGTAGGTTCCTGATCTCTATGGCGATCTTGTCAAGCGTCGAACCGATTAGTGCGAGAAGGAATTGCATTTCGGCAAAGCGCTCGCGGGGAACGACCTGAGTAGCGGCATCAACAGGATAGAGTCCAAGGTCCTGCGCGACCAGCTTTTGCACATCAAGCGCCCGATCGCCCATTAGGGAGCCTGTGCCCACAACACCTAGTGTCTTGCAGAGCAAAAAGCGCTTCTTGCCCTCTTCAGTCCTTTCAACGTGCTTGGCCATCTCTGCGGCCCACACTGCAAATTTCAACCCAAACGCAATGATGCTTGCGTGCTGCCCGTGTGTCCTGCCGACAGCCGGCAAGTCCCTGAATTCAACTGCCCTGTCTGCCAAGAGTAATGATAATTTGGCAACCTTTGATTCGATGATTTTGAACGCGTCGTGCATCTGCATGCAAGTCGAAGTGTCCACGACGTCGTTGCTGGTCAGTCCGTAGTGTATCCACGGCTTTGATTTTGCAGACACTTGCTCGCTCAGCGCCTCCACCATTGCAGCAGTGTCATGCTCGCTCACTGCTTCCAGCTCGTTTACCCGGGCAAGGGTGACCTTGCCAGAGTGGGCTCCCTTTGCAATATCTCTGGCAGCATCTGCCGGGATCATGCCGATCTTGGACTGGGCTTGGGCGACAGCCGCCTCAAAGTCAAGCTGGTACTGCAATCTCCTCCCGTCCTCGAAAATCTCGCGCATCTCCTTGCTACCATAGCGTCCCGAGTCAATTGGCAGTATTGGCACGTTGTAGAGCGGTAGAGTGCTGAAAATAAATCTTGTTGGCGTACGCCTCATTTCAAATCTGCCGTGTTCTACTAGCGCTGCAAGCAAGGCTTATAATAACTTCAAAGATCATGTCAATAGCAGCATTGAATGAGATTGTAACAAGGAGCGGCAACCACCGGATAAGGAAGGTGAGCGACCTTGAATTCCGGATAGACCAAAACCCAGACAAGGGGATGAAGGTCCCAGTCACGATTTACGCTAACGAATCATTGATAACAAAAATGGCGACAGACAGGACCATAGACCAGGCGGCAAACGTCGCCACGCTACCAGGAGTCAGAAAGCATGTGGTCGTGCTGCCTGACGGCCACGAGGGCTATGGCTTTCCTGTCGGGGGCGTGGCGGCAACTGATATTGAAGAGGGCGTGCTCAGCCCCGGCGGCGTCGGCTATGACATCAACTGCGGCGTGCGGTTGGTCAGAACAAACCTGACAGAAAGCGATTTGCGGCCGAAGCTGAAAGCTCTTGTCAACGAGCTATTTACGTCTATCCCGTCCGGAGTCGGAAGCGAAGGCTCTGTAAAATTATCAAGATCAGAAATGGACGAGCTGCTGGTTGAAGGCGTCAGGTGGGCAGTCAGCCACGGCTACGGTACAAAAAATGATGCCGAAGTGTGTGAGGAAGGAGGCAGCATGGCCGGTGCAGACCCTACAAGAGTTTCAGACACTGCAAGGAAAAGAGGCGCGTCGCAGCTAGGATCACTTGGCTCAGGCAACCACTTCCTTGAAGTGCAAAAGGTGGACAAGATATTTGACGAGCGGGCGGCAAAGGCGATGGGTCTTGAAAAGGAAGGCCAGCTGACCGTTCTGATACACTGCGGCTCGCGAGGCTTTGGCCACCAGATATGTACAGATTACCTGCGCGTTTCAGAGTCTGTGCTGCGCAAGTACGGGCTGACCCTTGCAGACAGAGAACTTGCATGCGTGCCAAACAACTCCAAGGAAGGCGAGGACTACCGCAAAGCAATGTATTCTGCTCTCAACTTTGCATGGGCTAACCGGCAAATGATAACCCACTGGACTCGAAAGACATTTGAGCGCATCTTTGGGGCCGGCGAAGGCGGGCTTGAAATGGATCTCGTTTATGACGTGGCGCACAACATAGCCAAGGTCGAACGGCACAAGATAGACGGCGAAGGCACTCGCGATGTTGTTGTGCACAGAAAGGGCGCGACACGCGCGTTCCCCGCGGGGATGGATCAGGTGCCCGGCAGGTACCGCAATATTGGCCAGCCGGTGATAATTCCAGGCTCGATGGGCACTGCCAGCTGGATACTACTTGGCAACAAAAAGTCGCTTGACCTGAGCTTTGGCTCGACAGCGCATGGCGCTGGCAGGACGATGTCAAGGTCTGCTGCAAAACGAAGCTATACCCCGGAAGGCGTAAAGAGCGGCCTAGAGTCAAAGGGCATCTACGTCAAGGCTCTCACAAGGGAAGGCGTAGTGGAGGAGACACCCGAAGCCTATAAGGACGTCGACTCTGTGGCAGAAGTGTCGCACTTGCTTGGCATAGCTACCAAGGTGGTAAGGCTCGTACCGATAGGGGTGATAAAGGGGTAAATGTCTGACGATCCGGACATCGAAATAATCAAGGCGCGCAAGCTAAAAGAGCTGCGGGAAAAGGCGGCAGCAATGGAAAAAGCGGCCAAGGCCAGCACGCCCCAGAAGCCGAGGTCCGCTCGCGATATTATTTCTGGCTACTTGTACGACAGGGGCGACGAAGTGCTGAACCTTGCGTATTCGCAGTTTCCTGCGCAGACAGAAGCGATTGTTTCAAGGATCGCAGAGCTTATCCAGTCAGGCGAAATAACAAGCAGGATTTCAGGTGGAGAGCTATTGGCGCTTTTCCGCTCTGTCGGCCTCAACGTAAGGGTCAATACCACGATCAAGGTTGAGGATAAGGGCAAGCTCATTTCTTTCTCTGACAAGCTAAAGCAGCAGAATGAAGAATGATAATCGGCACATTTATCCTCGATTTCCAGACAACTGACTTTCCTCCCAACGCCAAGATTGCCGTTGATATGTTAAATGAATACCAGAAGGCGTTCCAGATCGACAACCAGTTTGCGCTAGACGAGCCCGTCCAGAGCGCAGGTTGGTTTTTTGCAAAGCTCTTCCTAGCCGGCCAGTTTGTCGAAAAGATTTACGGACAGAACAAAAGCGAGATCGACTCGTCAAAAGGCAAGAAATTCGAAGACAAGTTCATAGCGTGGCTTGCGGTGCGGTTGAAAAACAGGGGCTGCGGCGCCAAGATAAAAATGGCGCCGGAAATGAAATCGATCTAGACTCTGCGTCCTCTTCTTCCACCGGGCTTTCTTGTCGTGTCGTGCGGGATTGGCGTGACATCGTCAATCCTGCCGATCCGGAAGCCGGCCCTTGCAAGGGCCCTGATGGCTGCCTGCGCGCCGGGTCCCGGGATTCTCGGGCCTACTCCACCTACTGCCCTTACGCGGATGTGGAGCGCATTGATGCCCTTTCCCTTGGCAACGTCTGCAGCCGCCACAGCTGACTTCATTGCTGCATAGGGCGATGACTCATAGCGGTCGGCGGTAACATGGCGTCCGCCAGAGCTGAACGATATCGTCTCGCTCCCGCTCAGGTCGGTGATATGAACCAGCGTGTTATTGTAACTGCTAAAGATATGGGCTACTCCCCACCTAGTCTGCGTAATCTCGCTTGTTTCAGACATGAATAGTTTCTTCGCCCCTCTAGAGGGTTAAAAACGTTATCGCCTTACGACAGGTGGGTATAGCCCCTGTTCTCAAGCAGCTTTTTCTCGACAAAGACGTCTCCGGTCCCCTTTTGCACCCTGCCAATGACATGCAGGCCGACCTTTGCCTTTCTTGCCGCAGCCTCTGCCTGTTTTAGTTTCGCCTTTGGGATCGTCGCGACAATTTCGTATTCTTCCCCTCCGTGAAACAACAGCTCGTGTGCGTCAAGATTGTTTTCCTGTGCAAATTTGTCAACACCGTCGGCAGCCGGAACATCGTCAATGACAACGTTGACGCCGCTCTGAGTTGCCAGCTCGTAGAGCGATGTTGCAAGGCCGTCGCTGGAATCAATCGACGACGAAAAATGCTTTGCAAGTGCCATGCCAAAATGCCGCCTTGGTAACGGCAAAAGCACTGATTCAACTGCTTGCTTTCTGAACATGCCTGATGTTATCGCGTTTTTCATCAGGATCGCAAGGCCGGCAGGCGCAAGACCAAACATACCTGACACCACCACATAATCGCCCGGTCTTGCCCCGCTTCTTGATGGCAGTTTTCTATTGGCAAACCCCACCATGCTGCAGTCGATGACAAGCCCGGCGGCCTCATTCGTATCGCCTCCAACTATTTTTACTCCAAATTCTTTTGAGGCGCCTGCAAAGCCGTTTGCAAGTCCTTCGACGTACGGCCGCGTGACGCCCCTTGGCAGGCCAAGCGATATCATTGCCGAATCAGGCTTGACGCCCTTTGCTGCAAGATCGCTTGCGCATGATACGATGCTTTTCCTTGCAACCTGCCACGCTTCCATGCCGGGGGGAACGTCGGTGCTTGCAACCAGCATGTCGCACTTTAGCACTACCCTTTTGTAAAGCAGGGCGACATCGTCAAGGTCGCCTATGCCAAGCTTCGCTGCAAATATCCTAATGATCTCTTTTTCAGTTAACATTTACACGCCTGCCTGTTCAAGCACGACTTCATTGCGTTTTGGATAGCTTTAGTTTGCTGGTTCTTAAACTATTACGCCAGCATTCTAATCCCGGATCTAGCTGTGTTTATTAGGTTCCAAACACCTTTTACTACAATGAATCCAGTTATTCATTTTGAGATGCCTGCAGAAGACAGGAAAAGAAGGGCCAACTTTTACACGGGCGTATTTGGATGGCAGACACAGCAACTGGGGCCTGAAATGGGAGATTATGTTCTTGCGACGACAACTGAATCTGATGAGAATGGGCGGCCAAAGAGACCCGGCGCGATCAACGGAGGCTTTTTCCAAAAAACGAATGACAGACCTTCGCAATATCCCTCTGTTGTTATCGGGGTAGAAGACATAAAGGATCAGATAAAGAAAGTAGAAGGAGCTGGTGGAAAAATACTAGGAGAACCGATGGAGATACCCGGAATCGGCTGGTATGTTTCATTTCTTGATACGGAAGGAAACAGGGTAGGTATGATTCAGCCTCAGCAGCGCTGAGAAGACTAATAGAGCTGTGCCATGCATATGACAGCGTGGCAAAACAAAGTGCAGAAACGGATGACACGACAAAAATATTCATCAACCTGCCAGTCAAGGACTTGAAGAAGACGATGGACTTTTTTGGCAAGCTTGGGTTCAAGTTTAACCCTGTGTTCACTGATGAAAATGCCGCATGTCTGATCATAAGCGAAAATATTTACGCCATGCTATTGGTTGAAAAGTTCTTCAAGAATTTTATTCCTGA
>JAJPHX010000173.1 GCA_021325075.1 Nitrososphaeraceae archaeon
CCATACAAGTTCTCAAATAAAGCACGGCATCAATTGTAGACAGGAATGTTAGGCTATTGTTGCAAAGTTTGCGGCAGAAGGTTCCCTACTTTTACAAATCTGCAAGACCACTTAGCATTTTCAAAGCATGACGATTATGAGATATTAGAATTGCCTAACAAATGATCACTATGATATCTTTACTTAGCATGTTTATCGTGGGCGTTGATGCCCGATGTTTGCAAGACAAGGTGTTATTGAGCTGATATGATAATGATGTATGAAAAAAGTAAAATAGCTATTATAAAAATAATCTGGCTACGCCTTATTAGCAAAAGCCTGATAACGAAAAAAGAGAATGTCGCGGGTCTTCTCTATGAAATGCAAGCGGTGCGGCACGGAACTTGAAACATCTATACACCTGATTGATTTTCGCGGTGAACTAGAGAGGCTTAATCGCAAGGCTAGTGTAAAATGCCCAAGATGCAACCTTGTAGTGACCTATGACCCCTTATCGTTGTCAGAGTAAATCGTATTTGTCAAAATAAGAAACAATAGCTAGTCTTCTTCTATCTGTTTTAAATTTGGCACCTATCCAGCAGCAAACCTTTCCATTATTCTTCCAATGCACTTTGTAGTCTTGTTCAGCAAGTCGATCTTTGCAAACTCGTTTGGAGAGTGAATGCGGGCAAACATGTACGTGCTGCCTATAGAGATGCACGGGGCGTGCAGCACCTTAACAAAAGAGTACATTGGCCCGGTGCCGGCGGAAGACACGCTGGTTATCGCAGAGCCGAAAGTCTCTTTTGCAGCCTGCTCGACTTGCTTCACAAATGGGTCGCTTATCATGGTCCGTGCAGCCGCTTCGCCGTGGATCAGCTTTACTTCGATGTCGCCAAAGTCCTGCTCCTTCAGGTGGCTCTTGAGCCTCTCCAGCTGTTTTTCAGGGACCATGTCTGGCACAAGGCGAAAGTCAATCTTGACCATCGCCTGTGATGGCAGCACTGTCTTGGCGCCTTCGCCAATATAGCCGGAATTGAACCCTGCGATGTTGCAGGTGGGCATTCCAACGAGCGCCTTCTTGGCTTCTGTGCCCTGCGCGTCTGCAACGAATCTGTTGACTCCATACTCCTTCTTGAATTCTTGCTCGTCAAAGGGCTCGCTGCCAATGACTGACAGTTCCTGATCTGTAAACGGCCTGACTTCCTTGTACCAGTCCTTTATCAGGACCTTGCCATCCTGATCCCGCATTGTTGACAGCGCGTAGACCAGCCGCCAAGCCGGGTTTTCGATGAGCACCGCAAGGCTAGAATGTGCGTCCCTTGCCGGCCCTTTTGCGATCAGCTCGACGTAAAGCAGTCCCTTCATCCCGAGGCTGATTATAGGCCGGTCTTTGGCGTCGACGTAGCCGAACTCCCATATCACGCCATCGCACTTCAATCTCTCTTGATATCTGGTAAGGTATTGCTCAACATGCACGCTCCCGACTTCTTCTTCACCTTCGACCATGAACTTTACGTTGCAGGGCACGTCGCCTGTCTTTTTCAGGTAATACTCGACAGCCTTTATCCGTGTAATTAGCTCGCCCTTGTCGTCTGCAGAGCCTCTGCCAAAGATGTAGTTGCCCTCGACCTTGCCGCTGAATGGCTCGTTTTCCCATAGATCCAGTGGCTCTTCGGGCTGGACGTCATAATGGTTGTAAAACAATATTGTCTTACCCGGGTTTGACTTTGACTTGACTTCGCCATAAACAACAGGAGGAACGCTTTTGTCATCAAGGTACAGGACTTCTGAATTTATCCCAGCCTGGCGCATTATCTGGGCAACAAGGTTGGCACATTCCATAAGACCCTGCTTTTTTGCAGAGACGCTTGGCTGCCTGATCAGGGTCTGGAGGTCTGACACTAGGCCGCTCATTTCAGAATCCACGATGGCGTTTATCTCACTCAATGTATTACAAGATTTTCAATTGAAAAATAAAGGTTGCTTTTTTCCAGTCCTGTTCAAAAGCCGCCGGCCATATCCTGAAAACCCTCTATCATTTGGTGGTGTCTTTCTGGCATCCTTCTGTGCAATGATACAGAGGTTCGCCTGTACTGCCGCGCTCTGATACATCCAGCATCACAGAATACAAGACCCATGCCCCAAAGATAAAAGCCAGAATAGCGGGGATTACAAGCACGAGCCACAGACCGCCGGCCATACTGGCTAGTACTTGCAGCTGGCAAATAAAAGCTATCGCTGGATGCATTTATAACCATCTTTGCATGATTTTGATTCTCGTGTCCAACTCTATCTTCTTCTCTCCCAAGTCTATTGCAGTCATCGGAGCTTCTGAAAAGCCGGGTGTCGGCAAGACGATCTTTAACAATATCGCAAAGTACTTCAGGGGCAAGATTTACCCTGTCACCCCGTCAAATCCGACCGTGGGCGGCCTGACCGCGTACAAGAGCGTTTTGGACATCCCGGAGGCAGTGGACCTTGCAGTGGTGGCCGCGCCAAGCAGGTTTATCCCTGCGGTGATGGAAGAGGTGGGCAAGAAAGGGATCAAAGGCGCGATCATTGTTTCTGCCGGATTCAAGGAAGTGGATGAGGCCGGCGCAAAGCTTGAAAAGGAAGTTGGCGAGATTTCCAAAAAATACGGAATCAGGGTTATCGGCCCAAACTGCCTCGGGATAATGAGCCTGTCAAAAAATAACATGATGAATTCTACTTTCTTAAAGATCACCCCGAAATACGGAGGCATCGCGCTTGTATCGCAGAGCGGAGCTATCTGCGCTGCAACTGTAGAGGACGCTGAAGCGCAGAACATCGGGTTTTCCAAAGTCATAAGCATGGGCAACAAGGTGGACATGGACGAAAGCGACGTTCTCGAGCTTTTGTCAGAAGACGAAGACACGCGGGTAATCGTGATGTACCTTGAAGACATACGCAACGCAAGGCGCTTCATGGACATCGCAAGGAAGATAACAATAGAAAAGAAAAAGCCGATAATCGTGCTCAAGTCCGGGAGGACGGCCGAAGGCGCCAAGGCGGCCGCGTCGCACACTGGCGCGCTAGGCGGCTCTGACGCAAACTATGAAGCTGCTTTTGCCCAGTGCGGCGTCATCAGGGTTGACACCATGGGCGAGCTCTTTGACCTCGCAACAGCATTTTCAAAGCAGCCGCTGCCAGATGGAGGAGTGGTCATTGTCTCAAATGCAGGCGGCCCGGCAATAATCTCGACTGACTCGTGCTCCAGGTACGGGCTGAAGATGGCAGACATCTCGTCCATCAGGGACGCGATATCAAAGGTCATCCCCGCCTACGGCTCGCCAAGGAACCCTGTGGACATCGTAGGCGACGCCGACTATCTGAGGTTTGAAAAAGTGCTCCTTGAAGTTCTTGTGCACCCAAACGTTGGCTCTGTAGTTACCATGTGCACGCCTTCAGCCACCCTGAACTATGACGACCTTGCAAGGACCTTGGTCAAGATGTCCCGCCAGTTCCCGAACAAGACTATGCTTGCATCACTGATGGGCCTTGCAGAGGGAGTTGAAAATAGGGCGATAATGTCAGAGGGCGGAGTCCCGTACTACCTCTATTCAGAGCCGGCGATAAGGACTCTCAAGGCGATGTATGATTTCAAAAAGTGGATCGATACTGCTTCGGCAAAGGCACCGGCGTTCCAGTTTGCAAAGGACGCTGCAAGAGTCAAGTCGATTTTTGAGAATGTTCGCAGGCAGGGAAGGAACAACCTGTTGGAGGAGGAAGGATATGAAGTGCTCCGGGCTTATGGCTTTCCAACTCCAAAGAGCATACTTGGCGCCACTGAAGACGAGTGCGTAAAGGCTGCCAAAGAGATAGGTTATCCAGTTGTGATGAAGATAGCGTCGCCGGACATTATCCACAAGTCAGACGCAGGCGGCGTCAAGGTAGGGGTAAAGAGCGACGATGAATTGCGCGCGGCGTTCCGCTCAATAACAGAAAGCGCGAAAAAGTACAAGGCCGATGCTAAGATAAAGGGAGTGCTTGTGCAGGAGATGGTCAAGTCTGCCAAGGAAACCATACTTGGCGCAAGCCAGGATCCAACGTTTGGGCCGGTGATCATGTTTGGCCTTGGCGGCATCTACGTAGAGGTGCTCAAGGATGTCGTTTTCAGGGTTGCGCCTATCGACAGTCGCGAAGCGACAAACATGGTCGAGTCAATAAAGACCATAAAACTGCTGAAGGGCACAAGGGGAGAAAAGCCGTCGGACCTCAAGGCGATAGCCGATTCGCTGCAGCGGCTGTCCCAGCTGGTGGTGGACTTTCCAGAGATAAAAGAGTTTGACATCAACCCGCTTTTGGTGCTTGAAGAAGGAAAGGGCGCCAGAGTGGTTGACGCCAGAATAATCCTCAGAGAGTAGCGCCGCATTCAGAGCAGAATGCAGAATCAGGCTCGTTCTGGTACCCGCATGAGCGACATTTGCCTCCAGTAGCTTGCCGGGCTTCACTGGCACCTTTGAGTAGGACGATGTCGCCTATTTTTGAAATGCCGTCCCAAGGGATTTCTTTGTCTCCCACCTTGATGGTTATCTGCGCGTTCGCTCCTGCCTTTTTCAGACCAATCTCTCCTATCTTGCCAAGCAGCATAGCCTCGCTGTCGTAGGCAGACATGCCAAGGAGCGACTGGATTGGGACAAAGCTCTCACTTGCAGCTGAAGCAGTAGCCGTCGGGGCAACCACAATGTCAGGCGATACTGACTGCTCTTCCCTTGGCGGCTGCACCTGAGCAGGTGCCTGCTGTTGTGTTTGCTGAGCTGGGGCGTCAAACTTGCGGTACTGCGCAATTGTGGAACTGCACGCCTTGCACTTGTATTCGCCCTTTTCAACCAGCGTGACTCCTTCACCCAACTCCTCATTCGGGTTTTCGTACACTATTGCAGGCGAGCCTTCGTAGTCTTTTTCGCATTTGTTGCAATAGTATTTCGTAAACCTGTCTTCGTCAAGCCTTCCGATGCCGGCCAGAAAGAGTTCCGGCCCTCCTAGGTTGCCCTTCTTTTGCTCTTCGTCTGTTATCCTTGCAATAGCATAACCGCCTGATCCGCGAAGCTTCTTCTCTGCCATGTCTTCAGCCATCATGATGTGTGGTTGGTTTTGCGTGCAAGTTATTTAAAGCTAGTCAGATCGCCAGCACTGTAAGTTCATTATTCATTAATATACTTCGTAGTGAAAACAGCTATTGACTGCCCGGTGAACGCCGTTTTAGTTTTGATCTACAGGAACCTTGTCGCCTCGATTGACAAGGTCTTCCTAGTGTGGCAGATAGTCTTTCCAATCATCTACATCTTTATCGCGGGCTACTCTTATTCGGCGCTCCTTGGCGGCCAGGGCCTCCAGATAGGCGACACAAGCGTGCCCTACCCGGCGTACCTTGCGGCAGGCATGATAGGATTTAACATGATGAACAGCAGCACGGTGGCAGGCAGCATAATCTGGAACGACAAGCGAAACGGGATGTTTCTGCAAATCTTGGTGATGCCCTTTGCAAGGATGGAGTACATCATCGGCAACATCGTCACCATCATGCTGATGGGGCTTGCAAGCGCGGGTCTGATACTTGTCGCAGGAACGCCCACTCTGGTTGGAAGTGCGCAGCCATCTGTGGTAGGTTCGATGTATGTGCTCTACGCGTTGATAATCGGCGCGATATTCTTTGGCTCTATTGCAATAATCATATCCACCCGGCTCAAGAGTAGTGAGGGCTTTAACGTAATAGTCAACAGCGTCTTTCTGTTCTTCTCGTTTGTGAGCACAGCGTTTTACCCGACTCAGGGAGTGCCGGGGGCGCTGGGCACCGCATTCTACGTCAACCCGCTCACCTACATAGTCGATATCACGCGGGCGGGCGTTTTCAACCAGATAACCGCGTTCACAAATATAGAAGTCGGGATCATTGCGGCCGTGTCTGCGGCCACATTCTTTCTAGCAACCCTCTCGATGCTAAGAATGAGGATCTAGGCTTTTTCGTTGCCAATGACTGTGAGGAATACTTCTTCAAGCGTGGGCGGGTTTACCGAGACGCTTTCTATCTGTACCGCGTTTTTTGAAAGCGATTCGATTATCCGGACGAGCATCTCCTGAGCTTCAGAAGAGCTTATCCTTATAGTGCCTTCTGCTGGAGTTTCAATAGCCGAGCCTCCCGCTATCGACCTTATTAGGTGCATCACAGACTGGGCGGTTGACTCTTTCAGCTTTATCTCCACTGCCTTGACGCCTCCATATTTCTGCTTCAGCCCCGCCGGCGTGTCAGTCGCGATTATCTTGCCCCTGTTGATTATCGCGATCTCGTCGCAGAGATATTCTGCTTCTTCCATGATGTGTGTTGTGAAAAACACGGTCAGCCCTCTATTCACGTGCTTTTTGACGTAATCTAGTAGAGTGCGCCTTGCCGCAGGGTCTAGGCCCACTGTAGGCTCGTCAAGGAACAGAAGGTCCATGTCGTGCATGAACTCTCTTGCCACCTGCACCCTCCTTCGCTGGCCTATCGACAGCTCGTCGTTTTTCATGCTCTTGAAGGACTCAAGGTCAAACTTTTCGACAAGCTCCCGCGCCCTGTCGCGCCTCTTTTCGCCCGGCACCCCCCACATCAAGCCGTACAGCTCCAACGCACGCTCGACAGTCAGGTTCGCTTCAAAGCTCGGCTCCTGCAGTACCACCCCTATGCGCTTCTTGATCTCCTTTGAATGCCGGACAATGTCCTGCCCAAATACCCTGACGGCGCCGGAGGTCGGAGGAATGAGAGTCGTGAGAACCCGGATGGCGGTGGTCTTGCCGGCCCCGTTGGGGCCGAGAAAGCCAAACACCTTTCCATACTCTACCTCAAAGGAAACTCCGTCAACGGCCTTTACAGAGCCGTAGCTCTTGCGCAGGTCAGAGACAGAAATGCAGGCGTCCATTAACTAGCATTCCATCGTCACGGTATAATTTATGCAATGTTGGAAGCCGCCCTCGAAACCACCTCGGAAAGCGCGGGGTGTATGTGCACCGTCCTTGCGATGCTATCGATGCCGGCGCCAAGGCGCATCGCGATCAGCACTTCGTGTATGAGGATTGACGCTTCGCTCCCTATTATGTGGCAGCCAAGTATCTTGCCGTCTTTTTTCGACACAAGGAACTTGACAAAGCCGTCCCTGTCTTCAATCGCATGGCCCATCGCGGTATTGATGTACGGGTACACCGCCCTTTCATAGTTGACCCTGTCCTTCTTTAGCTCCTGCTCGGTGTAGCCGACGCTGGCTACTTGCGGCCAGCTGAAAATCGCATGTGGCATCGCTGTATAGTCCACAGCAACTTTTCTGTCAGGGTGCAGGATGTTGTTGAATGCGTACTGGGCTTCGTGGTTGGCGCTATGCTTGAATAGGTAGCGCCCCACCGCGTCTCCAAGTGCAAATATCCCCCTTGTGGTCGTCTCAAGGTACTTGTCGACTGTAATGAAGCCGTTTTTGTCCGTTCTTACTCCGGTTTTTCCAAGGTCCAACATGTCAGAGTTTGGCACCCTGCCGGTTGCCACCAAGAGCTGGTCTGATTCAAGCTCTATCGCCCTGCCTGACGAGTCCCTTGCCCTTACGTTGAATGTGCCGTTGTTTTTGCTCACGCGCTCGGTGATATAGTCAATGTACACGCTGTATTTTTTTGAAAACAGCTCGGTGAATTTCTCTGCAACTTCCCTATCTTCAAAAGGTATCAACAAATCTCTATGCTGCACAATGTTGATCTTTGTGCCCAGCGCGCCGTAGAAATGCGCGAGTTCTGCCGCAATGTACCCGCCGCCTATTATAGTCAGCACGCGTGGCTGCTTTGCCAATCGCAGCGCTTCGTCGCTTGTCAAAAAGCCGCTCCCATCAAGCCCGTCTATTTCCGGTATCGCAGGTCTGGTGCCAGATGCGATCAGAACCTTGTCGGCTCTTATCGTGTCGCTGCCGACTGTGATTGTCTTTTCTGCGACGAACCTGCATTGCACAGAGAACAGTATTGGGTTGTCGATCTGTGAAAACGCAGTTTTTATCCCATCAGAGTCAGAATCCACTATCCTACTTGCGCGACTAATGATGCTCTGAAAATCAACAGAAAAGCCATCGACCTTGATGCCAAAGAGCCCTGCAGTCTTGATCATTTCCGCAACGTCGGCGCTGTGTATGAGCAGCTTTGACGGTATGCAGCCCCTATTCAGGCAGGTGCCTCCCATTCTGTCCTTTTCAACCACCGCGACTTTCATGCCATGCAGTGCGGCGGCGTTTGCTACGTCCAGACCCGAGCCGCTCCCGATGACTATCAAGTCGAATTCTTGCATGCAGTATTATTAGGCGCTTTTTAGATAAACTGTTCCCTCTCAAGAGATATATGCAAGTGAGTGGCAATGGTTTTTCCGGATTGGAGGTTTCATAGCAAGCTTGTCGTCCCACGATTTTAAAGGAATGCTAGAAACTTTGCTTCGGCAAAAGCCCGAACTGGACCCCGAGCAGGTAAGAGACATGATCGACGAAAAAAAGCGAAAAGTCGGTGCGGGCTATCTGACGGATCAGGGTGCGCTTTTTCTGGTTGCAGCCGACCTTGGCGTGTCGTTTGAAAATGTGCCAAAGATACAGTCAGGATTGAAGGATATCTACATTGGGGCAAAGGAAGTAACGGTCGTCGGCAGGATAATGAACATTTACCCAATATACAAGTTCACGCGGAAGGAAAGCAACGAGCAATCTACCACCCGCACATTAGTAATCTACGATAAGGATGCGAGGGTGAAGGTGAAACTGTGGGACAAGCATGTGGCGATCCCTGACGAAATGGGTTTGCAGGCCGGCGACATCATCAAGATAGTCAAAGGCTACGTGAGAGCCGGACTTGACGGCAAGCCTATAATCAACCTTGGAAGCTATAGCGCGATAGAATCAGTGCGCGACGACTCGACTATCCCGACTATTGACTCGCTGGCAATTCCTGTTGACGGCATAACCAGTACTCTTGACAGCGCAGTTGTTTCTGGAGTCGTCAACGCAAATCCGCGCGTGACTGACTTTGTAAACCCAAGGGGAGAGGCGAGCAAATCGCTTCAGCTGCAAATTTCAAACGAAGGCAACACGCGATCGCTCCGGGCGGTGATATGGAATGTCGACGAGTCAAGGATGCCCAAAGTCTTCAAGACCGGCGCAAAGGTGCGCCTGATCGGGGTCAAGGTAAAGCAGGGCAACCCGCAGTACGGCAGTGGCGACCTTGAAATCCACGGCGACGAAGGCACCATCATGCAGTTTTCAGGCGCGCAGGAAGATGTCGAAGTGATGCCAATGCGCGTGATTTCGGTTGGAGAGGAGACCGGCAGGGGAAGTTTCATGTGCCTTGCAGCAGACAGGGCTGGAAGGCCGCTTACGCTCACGATAGACAATTCGCTTGTGAGTTCAGGTCAGCTGAGGCCCGGGGCAATGATAGAGTGTGCGCCATCGCGGATATTTGGCAGTTCTATAATCTTGTCAAAAGAGGATTCTTATATTAGGATTACAGAAGACGACTCTACATTTCC
>JAJPHX010000109.1 GCA_021325075.1 Nitrososphaeraceae archaeon
ATCAAGTTTAGGCTTGGCAACACCTGCCTGCCACTTTCACGGGGTTTTACTTTGTAATGCGTCGCTCAGGAATTGTTCTGCGTTCAGACAGTCAACATGAACTTTGGTTTCAGAAACATAGTCGCAGTTGCTGCATTCCATTGTCATGGCCTGGCTGCAGAGGGGGCAGATTTCTGTCCCTGATTGCAGATCAGACCCACAGTGCCTGCAGATTGTTTCTGGCATGGCTAACGCGCGCCACTATGTGATTTAAAGATTAGGCGTTTAAAAATAGCCCAAGCCATAATATTATAAGCAGCAAAGACCTAATGCTTTGCGCGCTTGGATGGCAACACAAAGCGGTTTATGACCAACCAGTTGTTCTGGATCGGAATTTACTTTGGCATCGCAGTTGCAGCCACGATGTTGCTTGATTTTCCGCTGTCGCTTCTGGTAGTGATGGCAGCAATCATCCCTCTTGCTCTTTACAGGAGGAGAAGGTACCTCAAGATGATGGGGCAGGGAGGCTCACTATTTGGAGGCGGTATGTCCAGCCCCGGCATCAGTTACTATTGCATGAATTGCGGCACAAAACACAGCCAGTCTTCATGCCCTAACTGCGGATCGAAACTAAAGAAAGCCGGATTTTGAGAGAAAAGCCGCCCTGCCAGAAAGTGGCTCTAGCACTGTACCGTTGGCAAGGGCGTAAAGGATTGGTCGTGGCCTAGTAATATAGGTCGGATTACCTTGGCATTAAAAGGATAAAAAGGCAGTCGATGATTTGTCTACCTGCAAAACTTCTTTAACCGCTGCCAACGGTCCAGACCCCATGATGCTGATCCGCTGCTACACCTGCAATGTTGTCTTTGACATTGACAAAAAGAATGACAGTGAAGAAGCGGCCAGGCACAGCCAAGCCTGCCACGAAATGACGCAAGGGTTCAGGGCGTGACGCAGTTACAGCTGCCCCTTGTTGCCGTATTTTTCCATAAAGACAAGCTCGCCAAGCGCCATGCGGCTTTTCTTGCCTGCCAGTTTTCTTACAGGATACCCGAACCCTAGGACAATCGTTGGGTTCAGCTCTTTTGGTATTGCAAAGTCGCTTCGAAACTGCGCTTCCTTTATGCCAGTGAACACTCCCGACACCACTCCGTAATTCCATGCCGCTAGCTGCATGTTCTGCATGACTCGCCCGGCGTCAATCATATGAAAGTTGTACTTTGGGTTTGTCAGCACTATCACCGCAAAATCGGCGCCTGAAACCCATCCTCCGCTTGTGCTGTCATCGGCAAGCCTCTTGAGATTGTCCTGCACCAGAATAAAGCGCCAGTGTTGGGTGTTGAGTCCGGTGCCTGTCAGCCTGGCCGCTTCCAAGACTTTGGATTTTATTTCAGAAGGCACCTTTTGACGGCTGAATTCCCGGACATCAAGTTTTGTTGCTATACAGTCAAAAGCATCCATTACCGATGATGATACGGTGCAAAATCTCTTAAAGCTTACCTGTTGCAGTCCTTGTTTACGCGGAGCTTGCATCTTGCTCTGCTGTGGCGCCAGCTCCCGTTCATGAAATATTCAAGATGTGGCGCGCCTTCGCGGTCAGCGACTGTCCTTTCCTGCTCGTTTTTTGGGGCGCCAGAGCCAACGCGTGGCTGGACGGCGTTTCTAAAACTCAAGAAGCAGAACCTCTGTTTTCCACGGTTTTTGCGCAGGGGTCGCAGTATCTTTCCACGACTGCGATTCCATTGCCTACGTCAAACAGGGCGTCTTTTGTGGCAGGCTGGCCGCAGCTTTTGCACAATGCAGGACTGCTTGAGAGATTATTGTGAGTCCTGATGGAGGAAAAGATTCTATTCATCATAAGGTAGCCGTGCGCGACCAATAAGAATGTAGGGATCGTCTGGTTGTTAGATTGTGAAAAAGGGATATGTGTACAAGAAATTAATACACAATTATTTCATCGGACTTATTTCTTTGCTGGTTTCTTTTTGCTAGCTTTCTTTTTTGCTGCCATAAAGTTTAGAGAAGAGCTCGACTATTTAACAATAGCGAAAGTGGGCAGAAATGAAAACTATTCGCGCGATCCTAGATCAGTTCTATGCTGACATTTCCCGGCCTGCCATTCGCCCTTAATCCTATCCGCATCTTGCCGCTGCCGTACTCTACGTCGCCAATGCTGTCTTTGAATCCACGCGACGCCAGATGGATGCGGCTTGACTTTAGGTTTATCGTAAACGATCCATCGTTATTCTCTGTAGCTGAAACAAACATAACCATTTTTTTCATTCACGAGCTCGTACAATTCCCTGCAAACCGGTTTGATGATGTCCCATGCTTGCGTCTCTGCAATTTCCTTGGCCATCTGGTTGTTTCATGCAAGACTCAATAAATATCATGAATTTCCGGCGACAGAATAATGGATCTGATAAATAGTAGTCTTGAAAAGAGAAGACAAGGTTCTACCATGCAAGTCCGCTACATGACGGAAAGAGACATTCCAGAGGCGGACAGAATAATGAGACTTGCGTTTGGCACCTTTCTTGGCCTGCCTGACCCGATGTCATTTATGGGAGATGCAGATTACGTCAAAACCCGGTACCATGCTGACCCTTCTGCGGCTTTGGTAGCTGAAGCTGATGGCAGAGTCATAGGCTCTAATTTTGCATTGCACTGGGGAAGTGTGGGGATATTCGGTCCCCTTACCATCCATCCAGATTTTTGGGACAAGGGAGCTGCAAAGCAGCTGGTGGAAAGGACGATGAGCATATTTGAAAAATGGCAGATCAAGCATGCAGGGCTGTTCACCTTTGCTCAAAGCAGCAAGCACGTCCACCTGTACCAGAAATTTGG
>JAJPHX010000050.1 GCA_021325075.1 Nitrososphaeraceae archaeon
CTTTCGATGTTTGCATCGCTCCTTTCTGTGCCCGGCCTTCTTGCAAATAACTATCCTGGAGTCGTCATCGTAAATAGCGCCGGAAACGACGGCCTTGGATACGGGTCCGTTGGGTCTCCAAACGCCGCGCCACTTGTGATCTCTGTTGGCGCGACCACCAACAACGTCCACGTCGGGTACGATGGCCTTGCAAACGTCACACGCTTTGGAGATTCTAAAGAATCTTTTGATGAGGTGGCAGACTTTTCAAGCAGGGGTCCAGGCCTGCTAGGCGACCCAAAGCCGGAGCTGATGGCGATAGGCGAGTACGGCTTCACGCCGACCATCGTGAACCTGAAGAATCTGCAAACAACTAAAGACGATTCTAACAAGGACGGCGCGTTTGCGCTCTTTGGCGGGACCAGCATGGCCGCGCCAATGGTGGCCGGAGCGGCCGCTCTTGTGATTGAAGACCTGCGGGAGCACGGCAATGCAGCCGACCCGTTCACGGTAAAGACCATACTCATGTCCTCTGCAAAGGACTTGAAGAACGACCCGTTTGTGCAGGGCTCTGGCAGGGTTGACGCCCTCGCAGCAGTGGACCTTGCAGAAGGCAAGGCAGGCAAGTTCTCTGCGTATACTAACGACACGGTTCAAAACATCCTGTCGTCGATGTCCGGCGCAGTCTACTCCTACGGCAAGACACTTGGAATCATTGACAGCGGGCAGGATGTCACAAGCAATCTCTATGCAAAATTCAAAGAATCAAGATGGTTTGCCGGCTATGTAGAGCAAGGCAATTCTGCCTCTACAGACATTGTTGTGCAGAACCCCACAAGCAAAGAGATCAGGGTGCAGGCCGAGCCGGTGGCGGAAAAGCTGGTCGGCAGGTACGAAATACACAACACTACCCGCCTCTATCAGGTCGATCCCATGTACAATACCACAGAGTTTGGCTATGTTCCAAATTATTACAACATCCAGAAAATGGGCGGCATACCGGCCAATGCCGACCTGATGGTTGCGAGAGTGAATTTCCCGTTTGAAGACTTTATGAACATGACAGAGGTTTTTGGCAACGGGCTGAGAATCGCCTCGATCTATGGCTACGACTGGGCCGATGGCAACAAGGACGGCAAGGTGTCGTTCAAGGAAACCTCGATGATAAACAGGGGAGGCTCGTGGGGCACCGTGCAGGAGATGAGGATATCAGATCCTGGCAAGGTATTCAAGAACACGCCCTTGATAGGCATATACCCTGTCCCGACAATCTTCTCTTTCTGGCAGGGCGACAGGAAGATAAACTCTACCTCGATGAACTACACACTCACCGTAGAGTTTTACCAGCGGCAGCAAAACCCCACGATCAGCCTTGCAGGCAGCGACTCAGATGGCAGAGTGGAACTGACTGTCCCTGCAGGCGAGACTGCCAAAGTCAAGGCCAGCGTCAGCGTGCCAGAAGGGACGCTGCCAGGGATCTACTCTGGCTCTATAATGATCTCGCCTGTACAGGACAACACCAGCCACACGGTGTTGATGCCAGTGAGCTATGTGGTCACTAGCAAGCCGGTGCCAAAGGACGTGCCTGTTATCGCTGCGCCCGATCCGGCGGCAGGCCAGAGCGGCCTTGGCCTGCGGCCAAACGGTTATGTCGGCGGCCTGTTTGACATGGCTTCCCGGTATGCTGCCGGCGACTGGCGCTCGTACTACTTTACGGTGAAGGACCCGACTATAACGTCGATGAGCCTGAAAATATCGTGGCCCCACAACTCGACAAGCATCAACGCCATAGTCTACGGGCCTGACGGCAAGACAGTGGCGACAAGCGTCCCGTCAGGCGTCTTTGAGACTTTCGCCGGATGGCCAACCAACGACTGGCTCGGAACCACGGCCTTTAGCGAAGGCGGGGCATTCTATTTCAGCCAGAACAATGGCAGGAACTCCACCCTTCTTCAGGTGCCAGTCAACCAGACAGGCATCTACTCACTCCTGCTGCACAACACGCTTTTCAGCGGCAACAGCCTGTACGAGCCGGTAACAGTCGAAGCCAAGTTTTCCACGATACTGGCTGACAGCGTCGCTCCAGTAATAATGGTTGACCTGCCAAAATACGTTGCCAGAACCATGAACCATAGCATCCCAGTCACCATCGATGAAGAGCACCTTGCAGGCTACTCCTACACGATAGACGCCGGCGATCCTATCAAGCCTTTTATTGCAATTCCAAATGTGCATAACGTTACGTTTGACATACCGCTTGATATCAAGCTTGTAGAAGGGATGCACAGGCTCAGGGTTGACTCGTCAGACTCTGTAGGCCACGTGTCCTCATTTGCCTCCGCATTTGAAGTAGACAACACGCCGCCAGTGGCAGACATTTTCATGCTTGGCCAGAACAGCACCCTACAACAAGTGGGAGACAGGATAGTGACATCAAAAGACATCGTCCTGTCATGGAACGTCACCGATAAAAACGGCGTGGCGACACCGCTGGATGTCGTAATCCCCAACGCGACAAAGACCAAGCTTGGCTCATCTTCGTCTGCCGCGATAAATTCAACATCGCTTCCTGAAGGCTCGTACCGGTTTTCAATCACTGCCAAGGACATCCCAGGAAACAACATCACGCGAAGCGTTGACCTTGTCATCGACAGGACGCCGCCAACCGCCTCCCTGTCACTGGCTGATTCCCAGTATGTTGGCGGCATTGCACACATAACACTTGGGGCAGAAGACCCGAACCTCCGCTACATGACGCTCAAGATAGGCGATAAAAAGAGCGTGAACGTGACAGGCATGTCAGAATACGATCTTGACACCGCAGGGCTTCCAGACGGCAACTATCAGCTAAAGCTTATCGCCGCCGACGCGGCAGGCAATGAGGGAACTGCAACCACTCTTATGGTAGTTTCAAACATGAGTCAGGTGATCATGTCTGCAACCCTGATTGGGCTTGCGGGCGGCGCGGGCATTGCAAGCACAGTCTGGTTCTTTGTGGCAAAACGCAGGCGCTAAAAACGGACACAGCCAATAAATCTTAAATAGTAAATAATTCATTTTTAACTTAAGGAACATGAGTGAGGACAAAAAGGCGGCAAGCATGCACGCCGCCAGCAACAACTTGATGGAACTCGGAGAGAAAAACTTTGACGATGTAGTAGGAGGCAGCAA
>JAJPHX010000084.1 GCA_021325075.1 Nitrososphaeraceae archaeon
TCTACTGCTTATTTGGGCATCTTTTTCAGGTATTTCTTGACGCCGGCCTTTTCAAGCGCGCCTACCTTTTTCAGCACGCCACCTTCAAGGTCCTGCTTGTACTTTTCCACCTTTCTCGCAATGTCTGGGTATTCTGTCCCGAGGATCTGGCACGCAAGTATGCCTGCGTTCTTGGCGCCATTTATCGCCACGGTAGCCACGGGAACCCCAGGCGGCATCTGGGCTATCGACAACAACGAATCCAAGCCGTCAAGGCTCTTTGTCTTGATCGGCACCCCTATCACGGGAAGAGAGGTGAGCGATGCAACCATGCCGGGCAAGTGAGCCGCCCCGCCTGCTCCTGCAATGATCACCTTGACGCCTTTTTTCTTGGCGCTTCTGGCATAGTCGACCATTCTCTTTGTCGTCCTGTGCGCAGACACTATTGTTATTTCATTTTGAACTCCAAACGAGTCTAGAATCTCTTTTGCTTCCTTCATGACAGGCAGGTCGGAGTCGCTTCCCATTATGACGCCAACAAGGATTTTGCCCTTCAATTCACTTCACCATTAGTCGGCACCAGTTCGATCGATCTTCTTGCTTTAGTGGCGCGCGCCAGAGCCTCTTTAGCGGTCCTGCCAGTCGCGGTGATGTGGCCTAGCTTGCGTCTTGGTTTTGACGTCTTTTTGCCATAGATGTATAGCTTTACTCCGGGGACTGCAAGTGACTTTTTCAGCCCCTTTACGGCATAAGGCCCACTAAAATTTTCATTTCCAAGTATGTTTATCATCGCTGCAGGCGCCAGCAGTTCCGGCCTTGACAGCGGCAGGTCAAGAACAGCGCGAAGGTGCTGCTCAAACTGCGAGACAGAACATGCCTCATTGGTGTAATGGCCCGAGTTGTGCGGCCTTGGCGCAACCTCGTTCACCAGGACGTCTCCTCGCTTTGTCACAAACATCTCGATTCCAAATATTCCCGCCCCTTGGAGCACTTCCATAGTCTTTTCTGCCAGCCTTTTTGCTTTTAACTCTACCTTGCGGCTGATTCGGGCCGGCGCTATGGTGGTGTCCAGTATGCTGTTTTTGTGAATATTTTCAGCTACAGGAAATGATTCTATCTGGCCGCTTGGGTTCCTTGCGACCATTATGGACACTTCTTTTGTGAATGGCACGTATTTTTCCAGCATGCATTCTCTGCCTGCAAAGTAGTCGAATGCCTCGTGCACCTTGCTCTTCGAGGTTATCAAAAAGTTGCCCCTGCCGTCGTACGAGTCCTCACAGGCTTTGAGCATGGTTGGAAAGCCGAATTTCTTGCATAGCTCGTGCAGGTGCTCTTCTGACCTGACAAGCTCAAAATCAGGAACTGTTACCTTGTGCTCCTTCAGGAATGACTTTTGCCTGTACTTGTTCTGGATTATGCGCAACGTTTCCGGCGCCGGCCTGACAGGGTAGCTCTTCATCTCTAATTCCTTTAATGCGGAGGAATTTGCAAGCTCGATTTCATAAGTAAGCACATCGCACTTGTCTGCCAGCTTTATTATCGCCGACTCGTCCTTGAAGTCAGCCACGATCTGCTCGTCTGCCAGCTTTGCAGCAGGACAGCCGTCTGTCGGGTCAAGGACGATTACTCTGAGCGACATACGCCTTGCTTCGTGGGCAATCATTTTGCCAAGCTGGCCTCCACCGATAATGCCCATGCAGATGGGCCTGTCCATGGCAAGGAGGTCACTGTTGACCATAAGTTACGTGTAAACTGGTTCGGAGCAACGTTAAAAGTCTTTCAATTAGATAGATTTTTTATTGTAGGCCAATCTATGGCAAGGCAATGAGGCTGGCGCGCAAGGGCAAGGTCAAGGACATCTATGAACTTGACGACGGCAACATCCTGTTCCACTTTTCAGACCGCGTTTCTGCCTTTGACGTCAAGATGGCCACGCCAATCCCAAGAAAGGGCGAGGTGCTTTGCAGGTTTGGCGAGTTCTGGTTTGACACGCTTCAAACACCGCACCACATGGTAAAGGTTGTGGAAAAGGACAAGATGGTGGTCAAAAGGCTGAAAATGATACCGATGGAATGCGTAGTCCGGGGGTACTTTTACGGAAGCTTACTTGACCGGTACAAGAACTACCTTGGCAAAGACATCCCTGCAGATTTCAAGCCTACACTTGGTGCGAAACTTCCAAGACCAATTTTTGACCCCACCACAAAATCTGAAGAGCACGACCTGCCAATAGGCCGGCAAGAAGCAGTTTCTTCTGGTGTCGTATCAGAGAAAGATTATGATTATCTTCATAAAACTTCGATATCCCTTTACGAAAAGATGAGCAGGACAGTCGAGCGCGCCGGCTTTATCATCGCGGACGTCAAGTTCGAGTTTGGCAGAGACGAAGGAGGAAACATTGTCCTCGGAGACTCTCTGGGGCCAGACGAATACAGGCTATGGCTCAAAACGGACTACCAGCCTGGCAAGACTCAGGAGAGCTACGACAAACAACTATTACGCGACTGGCTTATCAAGACAGGCTTTAAAGACACGGTTGACAGGCTTGCCAAGGAAGGGAAAAAGCCAGATTCGCCAAAAGTCGAGCCAGATATCGCCAACGAGCTTAGCCGGCGATACATCCTTGCCTATGAGCGCATCAGCGGGCGCAAATTATAGCTCAATTTCTGGGTGCTTTTCCTGCCATTTTGGCTTGCGTACGTGCTGTGGACGGCCATACAAGGCGCCTTGGCGCCCATCAATTAGCAATTTTTTATTGTTGCAGCATTGCTACAATATCTATAATAGCAATTGAAATATTATTGGCACAGTATGATGACAATATGTTCAAACTTATGCTATTGATAACGTATGCATAATATGCATAATATTAACAGTTTAGGCAAAAATATCTGATAGCCGCCTTTTACTATGCAACCGCATCAGATGATGACAGGATGCCTGAAACCCTCTTCCAAAAGGATGTTCACATTAAAAGAGTGACCACGCTTGGATATCGCGCTGCACAGGCGCTAAACGACCCTGTCAGGATAAAGATTCTGGAAATTTTGAGCCATAAGCAAATGTCTACCGAAGAAATCGTCAAGGCGCTTGGCGGTTCTGGCTTCAAGAAAGCAACAACAACCATACGCCACCATCTTGATACTCTGAAATGCTCCGGCCTGATTCAAGCCACAAAAATGGTCGAAGTAAGGGGCGCGGTGATGAAGTATTATGCGCCCACCTTGCGGGCATTCAGTTACGACGCGCCTGCCGAACTTGAA
>JAJPHX010000181.1 GCA_021325075.1 Nitrososphaeraceae archaeon
ATAGGCGATGAACGAGTCGTACATGTCGTCGGAAAGCCCGAGGTCGGCGCCTGATTCGTAGTAGTCAAGGAATGTATTTTTTTGGAACACCCGGTGCACGAGCTCTTCAGGGGCGACATCAAGGTAAAAGATCAGATCCGGCACTATGGCAAACCCGAATAGCTGGTGCGACCACTTTTTGCTGATGCCCCTGACAGCATCCCTCGCCATCAGCGTGTAGACGTACCGGTCGGCCAGCACGATGTAGCCTGCGCGCAGCGCCGGGATTATCTTGTTTTCAAGCTGATCTGCAAAGTCGGCAGCGTAAAAGAGGCTCATTGTCCTCCGCCCCAGCATGTGCTCTTTTTTTGCCTCCATGATGCCCTCGCCCACCAGCTCGGATCGCCGGAGGCCGGTGTTGAGCACCGCGTGGCCGTCAGCTTCAAGCTTGGCAGTTATCAGCCCGATCTGCGTGCTCCTGCCAGACGCATCCGGCCCTTCGATGACTATGAGCCTGCCCTTGACCTCCGTGTCCTGCAAGTAGGGTATGCCCTTGCCGTAGTACCTGATCGGCCTAGCCTCGTTTCTGATTCTTGCTGCCCTCATTTTGCAACCGCCCTCTGGTTTCTTTGCCGCGGGAGCATCTCCATCACTTTCTGCCTGACATGCTTTTGCTGCTCCTCAATGTCCACCGTGCCGTCGATGACTGTGAACCCTTCTTTTTCCACCATTGACTCGTACTGCTCCACTATCCTTCCCTGAAAAATGCGGTAACTTTCGTACGGGTCGTTGCTAAGGTTCAGGTCCATGCCAGCTTCATAGTACTTTAGCTTTGGTCTGTTTTTCACTATTCTGTCAAACGAGATCTCTACTGGGACTCTGAAGTAAAACGCGAGGTCAGGCTTGACTGCAAACCCGTAGACGTGGCGCACCCATTCGGGGCTGCATCCCCTGACGACATCCCTTGCAAATGCGGTATAGATGTACCTGTCTGCAAGGACGACGTAGCCGGCGCGCAGCAGCGGCAGGATGTTCCTTTCATATCTTGCCGCAAAGTCAGTCGCATGGAGCAGGCTGAACGTGGTAGGGGTGAGCAGGTTTCTTTTCTTGCCCTTTGATATTATCTCCTTGACCTGCTCTGACGAATTCCATTCCGTGAAAAACACCGGCACGCCTGCGTAGCGCAGCCACTTTTCAAGCAACCTGATCTGCGTGGATTTGCCGGAGCCGTCCACGCCCTCCACTATGATAAGCTTGCCCTCTGCTTTGGTGCTCTTCATCATGCGGCCACCTTCTCCTTGGCCAGGGCCTGCGCGCCTGATTCAATGGAGCAGTCAACTGAAACATCAAATGCCCGCTCGAAATTCTTTATCGCGCTTTTGAGCAATATTGACGGGATGAACTGCCTTGGAGGAGGCATTATCTTCATGTCTATCTTCTTGCCCTTGATGCACAGCCTGGCATTTGTCTTTGCCCTCTCTAGTATGGCCGACAGCGCAAGGCACGCAGATATCTTTTCAATCGACTTTTTGTTCTGGGGCTCCAGTATCGACCTGTAGCGGGAAAAGAGCAAGTCGGCCGCCTTCTCCTTCTTTGTATGCACTATTGAAAGCGCCAAAATCAACTGCTCCCTGTGACTCAAGAACGCGCTGTCCTCGTCCATCATCATGTAGAAAAGGTTGTTCAGGTTGGTCACCGGGGGCAGATCGGAAGCCTGCTTGATGGCGTGCGTCAGGATCATCTTTTCCTTTTCGCGAAGGAGGCCGGCAGATACCAGCGGTCTTACCAGCGTGACTGTGTTCTGCGGCAGTATTTCTATCTGGCAGGCAAACGTCACAAACGCCTTGGCCTTTTCGTTGCTGATGCTGCCGCGATAAAACATCTTTGGGTCGCGGACAAACACAGACAGTATCCCTTCGCGCAGGCCCTGCGCGCTCACCACCACACGCTCAAAGTCGAACTTTTTCATGAGCATCCTGATGATGACAGAGCCGGCGGTGATCGTGTCGATTCTGTTGCTCCCGATGGCCTCTATTTCTGCCAGCTCGTCCGCGTCCATCGCGTAGAATTCTTCTGAAATGGAAGACACCGATTGATAGTCAAGCCGGTAATTGTGGACCTTGTCAAACTCGTATTCCCTCAACTGCTGGTCGTACCTTACCATCGCCCTCAGCGTGCCTCCGACCCCTACAAGCGTGGTGTCCGGGCTCAGGTCAAGCTCCTTTCTGTCCGGCAGGGCGTCAAGGACGTGCTCTTCCATCTCGCTGTAGTCTTTTTTTGAAAACGTGCCGTTCTTTTTACCGAACAGCTGCGTCAGCCTGAGCGCGCCAAGGGGGTACGACTTGATCTTTTTTATGCCATAGTTTTCAGTGTACACCAGCTCCAGGCTGCCGCCGCCAAGGTCAAAAAAGAGCGAGGTCGGGATGCAGGTTGACTCTAGTGCACCGATGTAAGAGTAGAGCCCTTCCTCCTGCCCCGACAGCACCTTGAACTGAAAGCCAGTCTGGCTGTAAACCTGCTTCAGGAAATCCTGCCTGTTGCCAGCTTCCCTGACGGCGCTTGTAGCCACCGGCAGGACGTGCCTTATTGAATCGAAATTAATGACGTCATGAAACATCAGCAGCGCGTCGATGGTGCGCTTGATGGGCTCTTTTCCAAGGTAGCCTGTCTTGTGCAAGCCCTCGCCAAGCTTGACCTTGACACCTTCCTGCTGGTAGGCCTTGAAGGTGCCGTCCTTTTTTATATCATAGTTGACCAGCTTCACTGAGTTAAAGCCAAGGTCTATCACCGATACTTTCATGAGGCAGCTGCTGCAAGTTGCAACCGCCTCGATAATAATATTATCTATATAGATCGCTTTTATCTTGCACCGTAGTCATGCGTATGAAATGGAGCCGGCCAGATTTTTTGAAGGCGTCTTTAGCTTGGGAAATCTGGGGTTCATATCCTCCAGATTTTCGCAGACTGATTTTGCAATCAGGTAGTCCCTGTACGGCCGCTCATCAACTGGAACGATATGCCAAGGAACTGTGCAGTGGTTGATGATGTATCCATACCACTGCATGTACCTATCCCAGAGCTCTGCTTCTTTCCAGTCGTCAGGGTTATGCTTCCACTGCTTTGACGGGTCGTCTATCCGCTCCTGCAGATGTTTCTTCTGCTCCTTTTGCGAAGTATGTAGATAGAACTTCAAAACTCTGGTGTTATTCTGGCGCTCTAGCAGTTTCTCAAATTCGTTGATAAATTCCATGCGCTCTCTTGCCTCGCGCTTGGAAATGGTATTGTGCACGCTATCGGTCACTACGTCCTCGTAGTACGACCTGACAAAGACGTGTATCATGCCCTTTGCAGGGCAGACTTTATGCGCGCGCCAGAGAAAATCGTGGGCAGCCTCTTCTTCACTCGGTTTTTTGAATGAATGAACTTGGAGCCACGACGGGTTGCAGCAGGAAAACACATTTCTTACAGCGCCGTCCTTGCCGCTTGCGTCCATCCCCTGCAGAATGACAAGGAGCGCCTGCTTTTTCTCTGCGTACAGGGCCGCTTGTAGTTCTATTATGCGCTCAACCCACTTGCGCGTCTTTGTAGTAATCTCTTTTGTTATAGGCTCGCCGGGCTTTGTAGAAATCTGCGATAGTAGAATTTTCTTGGGCATACCTTTACTATTTTTTCAATATTTATAACAGCTCACTTGGCAATCTTTTTGAGGTGCTTCGGAGTCAACAGCCACCTCAGGTCGCCCCTTATTCTGGGCTGTAACGATGTCACGCCTATCTTTGCTAGACCCGCCTTTTTCAGCACGACGCTGCCGGCGACGCCAAAGGCGATTTCGCCTATCATGGCGCTAAGGTAAGGCTCGTGGCCCACCACCAAGACTGACGATTCTTGCTTGAACTGCGACAGCCTGCGGTACAGCTCTTGCCTCTTTCCTTCCGGCTTGAGCTCGTTCCATTCCTCCATTGTGCCCTTTTTTACCTTGAGCGCCTTGGCAACAATTTCCGCAGTCTGGCTGGCGCGCTTTAAGGGGCTTGTGGCGATAAAGTCAAGCTTGACATCCAGCTTTGAGAGCGTCGTTGCCACCAACTCGACTTCCTCCCTGCCGGCTACCGTAAGGGCGCGCTCGGAATCCTTGCTTCCGGCCTGAAGCCTCTTGCCAGCTTCGCCATGCCGCAGCACATAAAGTTCCACGAAGGCAAATGCTGCCATTAACGATATATCAAATTATCTTGAGCCTTTTTGAAAACGACATTTCGATGCCTGCACACGAACCAAGCTTGATCCTCTATTGCTCGTCTTTCCCAAGCGGGATCAGGGAGATGTCGCCAGCACATGCCGGGCAGGCGCGCTGATCTCTGAAGTCTAAAATGGTTGCGCACCAAAAGCATGATTCGCAGAGTGCAAAGCTATATCCAAGAATTTCTGGGTTCTTTATCAAGTCGACAGTTTGCATTTTCATGATAGGTATGGGCTTTTGAATTGATATCCATTGTCCACATTTACTATGTAGATCTATGTATTGCCAATATTCTATGCCGCATCCCAGTTTGTTGCACAAAAAGCGGTCTAACTAGATTCCAACATGGTAACAACAACCTAGACTATTATTCCACTGAACTTAAATAATATTTTGAGCACCTTGAATTATGAAGAAGCATTGCGACAACTGCTCAGCTGAACTTGCTAAATTTTCATTGTTCAGTCCAGCCAAGAAAATCTATCGATTCAATAACGCTATCCTGTGTCTGGACTGCTTTAGAAAAATTAGTGCTCGTGAGCAGCTAGAAGCCTGAATCTACTTATAGACTGGCTTTCCTTCAGAGGTATACCTCTTTTCTGAAGGAGCTTGCTCGTTTCGAGTCTCTTCTGCAGTATGTTCCTTGATTTCCTCTACGACCTGATCCTTCTTTCCTCGTAGTTTATCTAGGAATCCCATATCATCTATTAAATGACATTGGCTAAAAACGGTTCTTTTCTAATTTAGCTCACAGAA
>JAJPHX010000036.1 GCA_021325075.1 Nitrososphaeraceae archaeon
CGACATAGCTCGCGCCTCTAGAGTGTGAGATGAGCGAGAGCAGGCTGTCAAGCACATGACCGTCTTCGGGCATTAATAGAATCATGCAAGGCTTGCTGTAAATTATATGTTATTCAAGCCAAGTGGTTTTCCCAAGCTTTTTTATTTGCAGATGAGCAAAGTTGCTCCCTTTTGCCGCGCCGTGCCAGTGCCACAGGTAAGCAGGAACGCAGACAAAATCCCCCTCATTCAGGTGATGTACCTCATCCATCTTTACCGTTGCAGCATTGTCACCATCCATCTTGACTCCTGTCTGCAGGACTACTGTGCCCTTGCCTTCTGTTGCAATAAGCACCTGATCGGTCTCGTGGTAGTGGAGCTTTGTCCTTGCGCCGTCGATAAACGTAACCAGAAATGTCTCGACTTCTTTTGTGAGTGCGTCTGTCACCATCTTTTTGATCTCTACCTTTCCTTCGAAATACTTTAACATTGATGAGTCGAGCGCCACGTCCTTGATGTTTCCTTTTTGCATCAGTAGCTAGAGCGTTTCCGCAGCATCTTTAACGTTTCCTAAATGTCAACAGATTGGCCGTTTGTGTACCTACTGTCAAATACCATCTCCACTATTTTCGCAGCAACCTGCTCTGGCTTGAGCATCATGTTCTTATTCTGCTTATAGTATTCTGGATCGACTTCCTGCATCTTTGTCGCCACTTCGCCGGGGCATATCGCCATGACGCGGATGTTGCGGCCGGCCACTTCCCATGCGAGGCTTTCTGTCAACCCCATCATGCCAAACTTGCCTGCGCAGTACGCACTCAAGTTTTCAAAACCTGCTTTGCCGGCTCCCGAGCTGACGTTGATTATGATGCCGGCCTTCATGTGTGACAAAACCGCTTTTGAGCACAGAAACGCACTCTTCAAGTTAGAATCAAGTGTTTCATCCCACTCTTTTTCTGTAGTGTCTGCAAGTTGCTTGACGAAAATAATTCCTGCGTTGTTGATCAGGACATCTATTCCTCTAAATCTATCTACAGTTTTTTTGACAAGGCTGTCCACTTGCGAAGAAATGCTGATGTCGCACTTTACCCCGAGCACACCACTACGTGTCAGCTTGATTGTTTTCACAGTGCTGTCGATTTCACTCTGCGTCCTAGAGCACACGACCACATTTACGCCCCGCTTCGCAAGCAGGATTGCAGTCTCCTTTCCGATTCCTCTGCCGCTCCCAGTAACAATGGCAGTAGTCATCCAGTGACTAAAAATAGTGCAACCGATAAAAATCTAACAGTTATATCCTGTCTTTTGCTTTGCAAAAATACGGAAATGGACCTTATCCCGGCGACCCCCGCCCCGGAGTTCAAGGAAATAACAGGGTGGGCCAATTCAAAGCCGCTTTCAATCAAGGAGCTGAAGGGAAAAGTAGTTCTGCTGGATTGCTGGACCTACACCTGCATCTTTTGCCTCCGCACTATTCCAATAATGAGGAGGCTCCAGCAAAAATACGGAAAATATGGTCTTCAGGTGGTGCAGGCGCACTCTGCCGAGTACCATTTCGCCACCGATCACGATAACATAAAGCGCGCACTTGCGCGCTATGGGGTAAATGACACACCTGTAGCATTTGACACAAACAACAAGACGTGGGAAGCCTATGGCGATTCATACTGGCCAAAGCACGTGCTGATAGACAGTGCAGGCTTTATGCGCTACGAGCACGCCGGCTACGGAGGCATCAGCGACTTTGAAGACATTGTTGTTGAACTTTTAGAAGAGGCAGGAAAAAAGCCATCAGAAGAAAAAGATCAGGACAACCCTCAGGACGAGATCTATGACACATACGGCATGCACTTTTACGGGATGGCTCCAGAGATATGCGTTGGCTACTCCCGCATGAGGCGCTTTGGCAACAACCAGACGCTCAAGCCTGACGAGGCAAATATCGTAGTCGATCCTGGCTCGCACGATGTCAACGTCCCGTACCTTCGCGGGAGGTGGTTATGGCAGCGCGAAGGCGTGCAGTACGCGCCGGGTGGAAGGGAGCAGAGCCCGGCAATCATTATGAGCTACAACTCTGCAAAGAGGGTGCACGGCATAATGGGCACGTCTGACGGCAAGCCCGGCAGGATCGAAATAAAGCTGGACGGCAGCTATCTGACAAAAGAGCAGCTTGGCAGTGACGCAAGGCTTGAGGGGAATGTGAGCATTGCAGACATCAACTGGCCCTTCATGCATAACCTAGTCAAGGCAGATAATCCAGAAATGCATGAAATAGAGATACTACCGCGCTCTGACAATTTCGTGTTCTACACGTTTGTCTTTGGATAAGTTTTTTATTTCTGCCGTGCCAGCTTTCTGCTATAATGGAACAAGAAAAGCAGGTAGAGCTTGAAGGCAAATCTGCCCCTGACTTTACCATGAAAGACAAGGACGGCAAGACGATCAAGCTATCAGAACTAAAGGGTAAAAAGGACGTCGTGATCTATTTCTACCCGAAGGATTTCACTCCTGGCTGCACGATGGAAGCTACTGAATTTTCCCGCGACTACAAAAAATTCAAGGATGCTGAGATCGAGATAGTTGGCATATCCCCTGACGATGAAGAGTCGCACCAGAAATTCCGAGAGAAGATGGGCATGCCATACCCTCTGGTGGCTGATACTGAAAAAGAGGTGTCGAAAAAGTATGGAGTGTACGGCCTCAAGAGCTTCATGGGGAGAGAGTATATGGGCGTCAACAGGTCAACTTTCTTGGTTAACAAGACCGGCAAGGTGGTCAAGGTATTCAAGAAAGTGAAACCGGCAGGCCACAGCAACGAAGTGCTCGAAGCGCTAAGAGGCTAGGGCCTCTTGTCAAACGCGTAAAAGTCAGACATCGGGTCTATCCTGCGGTTGTTCATCACGAGCCCAATGAGCGACCTTATCTCCTCGCAGCACTCTATGAACCTCATTCCCTTTTCAGTGGTGCGGAAGATGTTGTTGTCGTCGATGTCCGTTGCCCTTTCTAACAGGTTGTGCGCCAAAAGCGCGGAGAAATAGTTCTCCACCTGCGTGCTGCTGATGTTTGCCTTGTACAGGATGTGCGTCTTTTTGGCCCCGCTGCCCATAGCAGATACAAGAATATCGTAAACGATGTCAACCTTGCTTCGGTGCCGCTCTGTCCGGTTGCTGCGCGGCTCATAATATGTATCCATTATACACCAAAATCACGTAGAGGTTATTTATTTAAGAGACCTACGCAACAAGATTCTGTACATTCCCTCTATTTTGACGATTCTACAAGCTCGGACAGGTGTTGGAGGATGCGCATGTGATGCTCTTCATCCACGCTTATGCTCTTTAGCAGAGCCGAGGTTTCAGGATCGTCGGCCATTTCTGCGCATTGAAGCAGCGTGTCACGCGAGTCCTTTTCGTCCTTTATAGATTCCTGTATTCCCTTCTCAGTTAGGCTCGCGCTGCCTGTGGCGCCTTCGATGCCGGCCATGATCTTGGAGATGTATTCAATGTGGCGCAGACCATCTGAGAGCAGGGTGTGGAGATAACTGCGCACAAGGTTGTTCTCCACGGTGGTCAGGACAGACATGTAGTGCATCAGCTCCTTTATCTCCGCGTCGTGCTGATCCCTTAGAAGCGAATAGAGCTTTTGCTTCCTTTCCAAATGCTTCAGCCGCGAATCCATTCCTTCATGATCCGGGCGATCCTCAATAAAAGAGTGGTGGCGCGATTGTACATTTAAATAACTTTGCAGGCAATTTTTCATCGCTTGGCGTCTATTCAGAGCATTTGCGACTGTGCATGTCACAAGAAATATGGAGACAAGTCGATCTGCGGCAAGTGCGTTGACAGGCACAAGGCTTCCCCCTACTACAACATTTTGAAAAAGTTTGATTAAAGGTGCGGGAGATGGGATTTGAACCCACGAACCCCTAAGGGATAAGAGCCTCAGTCTTACGCCTTTGGCCAAGCTGGGCGACTCCCGCGCCTACAAACACGCTTTCATCGCGCTAATTTGAATATTACGTGCGGTAATGGTTTTTATAATGCTTGTACGCACTTTGACAAGCATACAATGCTAATCCCGGTGCGATGTTTTACCTGCGGCAACCTTATCGCTGACAGATACGGCGAATACCAGAACAGGATAAAGGCAGGCGAAGACCCGGCGAAGGTCATGGACTCACTCAACATCAAGCGTTACTGCTGCAGGAGGATGTTCATCGCAAGCGTGGAAACGATCTACCAGATCATCCCCTATTACGAAGCACTGAGAAGGCGCATGTCCGAGATCCAGTCAGAAATAGAATAAATAACCTCAGTAGCGGCAAATCACTATGCCATCTATTACTTCTGTTCGTGGCAGAATAGTTTTCAACAGCAGGGGAAGCAAGACTATAGAGATTGATGTTACATCTGATAACAAATTCATGGGAAGAGCGTGCGCTCCATCCGGCGCGTCCGTTGGCAAGCTAGAGGCCCAGAGCTTCCCGGAGAACAAGGCAGAAAAAGCCCTTGCAGCCTTTAACGCAAATTCAAAGAAATTTGTCGGCCTGAAGGCGGAAGACATGAAGACCCTCTACGATGTTCTGCGCTCAATTGACAACACTGACAACTATAGCAAGATCGGCGGTTCTGTTGCCTATGCGCTGAGTATTGCGGCAGTTGATTCTGCTGCAAAGGCACTCAACGTCCCGCTATTCAAGTTGCTAAAGCCAGACAAGCTATACAAGTTTCCATTCCCGCTTGGCAACATCTTGGGAGGCGGCGCTCATGCAGGGCCCGGTACACCGGACATTCAGGAAATCCTTGCGTGCCCGGTTGGCGCAAAGAGCATCATGGAGGCGCTTGAGATGAATTTTAAATTGCATTCTGAAACGCGCAAGGTCATAGAGTCTATCGACAAGCGCTTCACCTACGGCAGGGGAGACGAAGGTGCATGGGCTCCGAATGTGAATAACGACCAGGCGCTAGAGATAGTCGAAGAGGCAGTAAAGAACTGCGGATACGTCCTTGGCAAGGACATGGCCATTGGCATTGACTTTGCCAGCTCGTCTTTCTGGAACGAAAAAAAACAAGTATACGATTATGCAAGGCAGGGCTTGAAGCGCGACACGGGCGAACAGATAGAATTTGCGAACAAGTTGATGCGCGACTACAAGCTTGTCTACGCGGAAGACGCGGTGCACGAAGGCGATTTTGAAAGCATGGCAGTCTTGACGAAAAAGAACCCAAAGACCTTGGTGACTGGCGACGATATGCTTGTAACAAACGCCGGCAAGGTAAGAGAGGCCGTCAGCTATGGCGCGTGTAGCGGGGCAATCCTGAAGGTCAATCAGGCAGGTAGCCTGTACGACGCCATGATGTTTGCGCAAGAGTGCAGAAAGAACAACATCAAGATAATAACGTCGCACAGGTCTGGCGAATCGGTCGACTCGCACATCTCCCATATTGCAATAGCCACCGGTTCTAAGATGCTCAAGTCAGGAGTCCTTGGCGGTGAGCGCGTGGCAAAGCTGAACGAGCTTGTGCGCATGTCAGAGTATGATTTAATAGAAGGTATGGCTGAACTGTCCCCTGCATAATATGAGCAATCCTGAAGATAATCCTGAAGATATTGAGGAGACCAGCGCAGACGTTGGGGAAGAGTCTGCAGCGCCGGTCGAGACTCAAGAAGGTCAGGAAACCATTGAAACTGAATCTTTAGAAAATATGATACTTTCAACTGGCATTCGCGTAGGCACGCCAGTCAAGACAAAGTTTATGGCTCCATTTATCCTGAAAGCCAACCCTGAAGGCCTGTACATCCTTGACATCAGCAAGACGCTAGCAAGAATAGACGTCGCTGCAAAATTCATCGGCAGGGCAACAATCTCCAAAGTTGCCGTTACTTCTGCCCGCGAATACGGCAAGACTCCGGTGGAAAAGTTCTGCGAGCTTACCGGTGCAACAAGGATTCTCGGCCGCTTTATGCCTGGCACCTTCACCAACCCGTCCCTTCCAAACTACATGGAACCAGAAATTGTGGTTGTCACCGACCCACAGGCAGACCAGCAGGCAGTTATTGAATCGACAAGAGCAGGAGTGCCAGTCATCGCAATCGCAAACAGCGACAATGTGACTTCAAAGGTGGACCTAGTGATACCTGCAAACAACAGGGGCCGCAAGGCGCTTGCCACCACGTACTGGCTTCTTACAAGAGAAGTCCTGAAGAAGCAGGGTAAGATAAAATCTGACAGCGAAATGCTAGAGATTGCTTCTATCGACGACTTTGAAACAAAGTTAGTCGAGGAAATATCTTGAGCAGTAGTAGCAAGACAAAAAGGCCGCCGGCCGTCGCCGGCATGTTTTATCCTAACAATCCAAAAGAGCTAAGGGACATTATCGACCAATCGTTTCGTAACCAACAGTTTGGCCCCGGCAGAGCGCCCCCATCTGGCGGCAAGCGCAGGATTTACGGTATCGTCTCGCCCCACGCGGGGTATGTCTATTCCGGTGCAGTGGCGGCAAACGGCTTTTACGAAGCGTCATCAGTTGATTTTCAAAATGTCATAATGGTGGGCCCAAACCACTACGGAATAGGGTCGGGAGTCGCCACGATGAAGGGTGGTGTGTGGGAAAGTCCACTTGGCGAAGTGCCTGTCAACTCTGACTTGGCAATGGAGGTGGCCAAGAAATCAGGTATTACAGACTTTGACAGCGAAGCACATAGCAGGGACCACTGCCTTGAGGTGCAGCTGCCGTTCCTGCAGTACATCAAGACCAGCTTTGGCATAGTGCCGTTAATCCTTAGGATGCAGGACATCGACACTGCATTTGACCTTGGCAAGGCGATAGCAGACACGGTATGCAATGAAATTGACGACACTTTGCTGATAGCGTCTTCGGACTTTACACACTACGAACCAAACAGTGAAGCACACAGGAAAGACGCCGAGCTGATAAAGTCGATTCTAAGCCTTGATGTTAACAAGTTTTATGCAGTACTTGAAAGGCTGGACGTTTCCGCATGCGGCTACGGTGCAATTGCGTCGATAATGGTCGCGGCAAGAAATCTTGGGGCTACAAAGGGCGAGCTGCTAAAGTACGCCACAAGTGGAGATGTCACGGGAGACGCAAGCGCAGTAGTCGGATATTCTTCGATAGTGTTTACATGACTTCAGGAAAAGCATCTGCACCGGCAAAGATAATCCTGTTTGGCGAGCACTTTGTAGTGTACGGCAACCCTGCAATACTTGCGTCAATCAACAGGAGGATAACAGTTGCTGCCCACACCATAAAAGATAACAAGATAGTGATAGAATCGGACATTGGCGCAGCCGGTGAATATAGCAATTCAGGATTCAATCCGATAAAAGGCGGAAAAGATGCCAGAGAAATTCTGGATCCGCTATACAGCGCGATCAGGCAGATCCTTGCTGCAAGGAACCAAAAAATAGGGATCAAGATTGACGTGGTTTCAAAAGTGCCTCACGGCTTGGGCCTTGGCTCATCTGCCGCCTCCTGTGTCGCCATGGCGGCTGCGGTTGATTCGCTATTTGACAGACCCGATAGGCAGAAGGTGTGCGAGTGGGCAATTGAATCAGAGCGCATGATACACAACAACTCGTCCGGCGCAGACTGCTACGTCAGCACGTTTGGCGGCCTGATACACTACAGCAAATCTAAAGGCTTCAAGAAAATGAAGTCGAAAAGCCCGCTTTCAATGGTCATAGCAAGCACAGGTGTCAGGCATTCTACAGGCGACCTTGTCGCCAGCGTCAAGAAGTTCAAGGACAAAAATGAAATATTATTTAGCGATCTCGCAAAGCAGGCTAGCGATATCTGTACGCAAGCAATGGCTGCAATATCATCAGGCAACAAGGAAAAAATGGGCAAGCTCTTGAGCGAAAATCAGGCGCTTCTCAGGCAGATTGGAGTTTCGCACGAAAAGGCTGACGACCTGATAGACATTTGCAACGGGGCTGGCGCCCTTGGAGCCAAGATAACAGGAGCCGGTGGTGGTGGTGCAGTTATCGCCCTTGCAGCCAGCAAGCAAGACAGCAAAAAAATAGCTGCGAAGATAAAGGCACGTGGCTACGACTCGTTTGAAGTCGAAATCGATCAAGCAGGGCTCATCGTCTAGAGATTCATTTTCTCCAGTGTCTGCTTTGTCTTTGCCTCCCCTTCTTTTATCAGGCTCTTTATCCCATCCGGCGTAAAGTCGGTGTTTTCGTAAAGATACGGAAAATCCTCTTCTCTTGTGATGTATTCGATTTTCTTTATCTCGGCCCCATGCTCGTGGATTATCTTGTGGTACTTTTTCTTCATCTTGTCCAGCTTTTGCGAATCGATCTTGCCCGGCTCCACATTGTCCTGAATTGTTTCGTACAGCTCTTCTATAAACTGGAGATACCGGGTTATCACTTTTGACAACTTTACATTGTGTGCCGTCTTGTCGCTGAACATGATATCGCGCGCTCGATGGAACACTTCAGGCAGGTTTTGCGGCAGCCTGTCGATTACTTTTGGGTAATTTTCAACGATAAACACGTTCTTGTCCTTGGTTGGAGCTGCGTCCATCACTTCTCTCAACGGCGTGTTGCTAAGCAGGCTGCCGTCCCATGCGTACACTCCTTTTTCCACCTCCACCCACGGAAAGCCATAGAGTGGATAGCCAGAAGTGCCAAGCAGGTGCTTGACGGTTATTTGCTGCTTCACGCTGTCAAACGTGAGCGGTTGCGCGGTCAGAACGTCCACTGCAGTTATTATCAGCCGGGCATTCGGGCTGCCGCCCGGCCTGAGCTTGTTATAGTCGATGTATTTTTCAAGAGTTGCCGCTAGAGGCGAATGATCGTAGACATAGGTCCATTGCTGCGGCCTGAAATACTGCGGATCGGTTGCCGCGTAATCCGGCCTCCACCGTGGGACAAACATGATGTTGTTTCCATACATCGCAGAGCTGTAGAATGACAGTGCATGTTTCAGCGTGATTCCTGCTTGCTGGTAGTATTGACTGTAATAATCGGGTCCGCCGTTGCTGCCAGGCATTGCCACTGGCGGGGTAAGGTCGATAGAGTTTTCTGCGAGGTCCAGCCAGAACCGCTGAAGATCAAATTCAGGCCGCCCGCTCCTGCTGCCCGCGATTATCGCGGCGTTTATGCCTCCAATTGACGTCCCGGCTATAAGATCTATCTTGATGCCACTTTCTGCAAGCGCCTTGAATACTCCGCAGCTAAATGCCCCAAGTGAGCCGCCTCCCTGCAGCACCAGCACATTCTCTACATCGCCGTGATTGCGCGTCATATGGTTGAGAATGGCGGTTTCTCTAATTATGCGTTTTTAAGTGGCGCTGTGAGATGCACCGGCTTTACCAAATCCGCGACATCCACCCAGCACCGGGCTATCTTGTCCATCGAGTGGGTCATGTTGAGCAGGGTGATCGCAGATTCAGCGGTGGCAGACACATCCTTGATCGACTCGATGATTTCATGGAACTTCTCGTACGTTCTGACCACGACTATTGATTCTGATCTGTTCTTGTTGACAAATGCGGCCACCGACTTTTCCTGCATCTTTTCCACCAGCGCCCCAGCCTCTGCTATTTCGTCTACGAGTTTTATTTTCGACAAGTCCTGTATCGAAGCTGCAAGGTCGACGATGTAGTCGCCTGCGCTCTCTAACAGGTTAGCCGCTATCCTGTAGTCAAGGATGTCGATGTTGCTCAGATTGAGCTTGCCGGCCAATTTCTGGTCCATCATGGCGCTACGGATGAGCCGGACTAGCAAAAAGTACTGCCTGTCTACTTCGTCATCCCTGCCGCTTATAACCCGCTTGATGCTGCCTTCTTTTTTCTTGATCGCTTCAAGCATGTCGCGATACATGCCCGCTACAATTGAGCTCATGCGCCGGAGTATTTTTTCCGCGTCCAGCGTGTTTGCATCGAGCAGGAACTGGGCCGAGATGTTAAAGCCGTCTTCGTCCACTATCTCCAGCCCCACCAGCTTGCGCATCGCCTTCTTTATCCTGTCAGCGTCGTCAAACGATATCTGCGAGCCGGCCTTGATGCGGATAATGTCGTAGCCAAGCAGATAGGCGCCATATACCTGGTTCACCAGGGAATCCATTGATGTCGCAGAGTACTGAATTGCCACTTCCTTTGTCTCGTCCAGCGCGTCGTCTGAAGGAAATATCGAGATCGAGTTATCACGATTGACGTCGATTGGCACGATGCTGCCCTTTTTCAGCTTGTTGCTCTTGACCCACTGGCTTGGTAATGAAATCAAGATGCTGCTGCCTATTTTTTGTAGTCGTCTTGCATAGCGTGGCATGGCAATAGTTTAAATGGATTTAAACTAATTAAACATTATTCTTATATTTTCAGTAGCTTATAAACATCACATGGTAGCGCTGGTTGCGACACCTGTAGCCGTGGCAAAAGCTTTCAGTCCGGGCCACATTACCGGCTTTTTCGAAGTGCCAGCAAACAGCTACAGCCACTTTCTTCACAAGGGTTCAAAGGGTGCGGGCTTTTCGCTCGACAGGGGAATCGCAACAACCGCGTACGTTTATGAAAGTGTCAAGACAGATTACCAGATTTCAATTAACGGCAGCAGGACCCAGAGCGCGGAAGTGTCGAAATGGGTCATCGAGGAGTACCTGAAACTTGCAGACAGGCCATACTTTGTTTCTGTCGAGCATGACATCGGAATCCCTGTTGGCTTTGGACTTGGCTCAAGCGGGGCAGCAGCACTGAGCCTGTCATATGCACTAAACGAAGCCCTTGACATAGGTCTGAGCAGGACCCAAGCTGCACAGGTTGCACATCATGCCGAAATTGTATGCAAGACTGGCCTTGGTACAGTTATAGCAGAATATGCAGGTGGCTTTGAAATGCGTACAGGTGCAGGAGCGCCTGGTGTAGGGACTGTAAGCAGAATCGACTTACAGGGCTACAAGGCAATAGTCCTGTGCCTTGCACCAATCTCTACAAAGTCATTTCTCACAAACCGCATGGACGAAATAAATGGTCTTGGCGGAGTCATGCTCAAAAAACTGTCAAAGTCGAGAAATGTCGATGATTTCCTTAGGATGTCACGCGAGTTTGCAGAGACGCTTGGCCTGACAGAAGGCAGATGCAGGGCGCCGATTGAAGCGCTCAGGGCGATCAGGCTTGACGCAAGCGTCGCGCTGTTTGGCCAGACCGTATTTACACTCGTGCCCCAAGACCACGCAAGAGAGGCAAGGGACATCCTGAAGGGCTTTGGCGGCACGCTGCTAGTCTGCAACATTGACAGCAACGGAGCTAGAGTGCTTTAATTGCACGCAAGAGGCATTTCGATACCACCAGATCATCCACGCGCTAAATCGCTTCATACAAGAGAGATGCTTGTAGATGGCTTTAGGCGCGGGCTAGTCGTCCCAGAGGGGCTCATTGCACATGGAAGGGGCGAGGCTTACGACTATCTTGCCGGCGAGCATACCACTAAAACAGCGCAGCGCGCAATCAAGGCCGCATCTGCCGCGCTTTTGCTTGCAAAGCGTCCGGTGATTTCAGTAAATGGCAATACTGCTGCGCTCTGCCCAAAAGAAGTAGTCGAGTTGGCGCAGGCAACTAATGCAGCAATCGAGGTTAACCTCTTTTACAGAACAGTAGAGCGCGAAATGGCAATCAAGTCAGAGCTTGAGAAGTATGGCGCAAAGGACGTGCTCGGGGTTGGAGCAAGGGCGTCTGCAAGGATACCAGAGCTCCAGAGCGAGCGCAGGCGCGTCGACCCTGAAGGCATCTACAAGGCCGACACGGTCTTTGTACCCCTTGAAGATGGCGACAGGACAGAAGCGCTTGTAAAGATGGGCAAGACTGTCATCACAATTGACCTCAACCCGCTGTCCCGTACCGCCAAGATGGCGCAGATCACAATTGTTGACAATATCATTCGAGCAATGCCCGCGATGGTGCAGTTGGTGCGCTCGCTGAATGGAAGCAGATCGATAAAGAAAATAGTTGACGACTTTGACAATAAGAAGAACCTGAAAGAGTCGCTGAAAACCATCCGGGGAGGAATGTAGATTGCAGACTAGGAAAAAAGTCAGTGTAAACGACATACTGGCTATGAAGGGCAATGAAAAAATCTCTGTCCTTACTGCCTATGACTATTCTACGTCACTGATATGCGACAGGGCAGGGGTTGACGTTTTGCTAGTCGGCGATAGTGCAGGCATGGTGGTGCTTGGATATTCAAGCACCGTGCCAGTCGGGATGGGCGAAATGATGATGTTCTGCGGTGCAGTTTCGAGAGGAGCCAAGCGTGCCATGATAGTTGGCGATATGCCGTTTGGCTCGTACCAGCCAAATGCCAGCATTGCAGTCGAAAATGCGGTGCAGCTGATAAAAGCTGGTTGCGACGCGGTGAAGCTTGAGGGCGGCTCGGAAATCATTGGCACCATGAAAGCGTTAGTTGATGCAGGAATACCGGTCATGGGACACATTGGCCTAAAGCCCCAAACCCAGTCACTATGGGAGGGCTACCGCCTGCAGGGCAGGACAAAAGAGTCGGCCATGAAACTGATTGAGGACGCAAAAGCGCTTGAAAAGGCGGGCGTGTACAGCATCGTGCTTGAGATGGTTGCAAGTGAAGTTGCAGACACGATAACTCGGAGCGTTTCTGTCCCAACGATAGGCATTGGCTCCGGCGCAGGTTGTGACGGACAGGTCTTGGTGCTCCATGACATGCTGGGCATTTATGAGGACATCAAGCCCAAGTTCGTGAAAAGGTATGCCGAGCTAAGCATGTCCATATTTGATGCCGTTTCAAGATATGCAAACGATATCAAGACTGGCAAGTTTCCCGAAGAATCAAACACGTTCCACATGAGCTCGGAAGAGCTTGAAAGATGGAAAAAGGCAAAAAAGAAATGAAGGCAAAAAGAGGCGTTCATCCATCAAAGGATATTATGGGCAGTGAAGGAAACGAACTTGCTGGCAAAAAAATAGTGCTCTGCATAACTGGAAGTGTCGCCGCGTACAGAGCTATTGACCTTGCTCGCCTGCTAATGCGCCATGGAGCAGATGTTCATTCTGTCATGACAGAAGCCACCGCGGCGGCGCTGCTAAGCCCAGAAATGATGAAATGGGCTACAGGCAACGACGTAGTGACAAAGCTTACCGGCAATCTAGAGCACATCATGCTTGCAGATTATGACATGTCTGACTTGATCATCGTGTACCCGTGCACCGCCAACACGATAGGCAAGATGGCAAATGGTATAGACGATACTCCAGTAACTTCTGTCCTGAGTGTCGCGCTCGGCTCAAAAATCCCGGTAATAGTCGCACCTGCAATGCATGAAGCAATGTATGAAAACGAGTTCATACAGCAAAACGTACAAAAGTTGAGAAGGCGCGTCATTTATGTCGATCCCACGATGGCTGAAGACAAGGCGAAAGTTGCCGAGCCTGAGCAATTACTGGATAGAGCTATTTCCACCCTATCGGATGGACTTTTGTCAGGCAAACGGATGCTGATCACTGCTGGAAGTACCGTCGAACATATTGACCCGATCAGAGTCATCACAAACCAGAGCTCTGGCAAGATGGGGATTGCGATAGCGCAAGAGGCAGTGCACATGGGCGCAAATGTCACTTTAATTTATGGACATGGAAGCCAAGAGTGGGCAAACGGCAGGATGATCAGGGTGAGCACAAGTGAAGAAATGTACGACGCAGTTGTTTCAGAATTATCATCAAAATATGACGTCGTGATAATGGCCGCAGCAGTTGCAGATTTTGCGCCGGCCAAGAAACTTGAGAAAAAGATCGATACAAGGGCTGGCAAGATCGAACTGCCACTTGCGCCTACAAGGAAAATAGTTGATGAAGTGAAGAAAAGAAGTAAAGATACTTTTCTTGTCGCGTTCAAGGCAGATCACAGCATCTCTGAATCTGCGCTAGTTGACAAAGCACATAAAAAGTTGTGGGAATGCAATGCCGATTTGGTAGTCGCAAATGACTTGGGAAGAAAAGGATCCGAGGCTGGTTCGGACAAGAATGAAGTATTCGTAGTCGACAGGAAAAAGAATGTAGTGCACTTGCCACTTGCGAGCAAGGCAGTAATTGCAAGGAAGCTGCTAGAGCTTGTGGCAAAGTCTGCCAATGGCACGCGAGGTTAGAGTGGCAAACTTTATTTCAAAATGACAAGGTCCTTCGTGAACTTGTTTAGCACTTTTGGCCTGCCGTTCGTGACAATGATGCTGTCCTCTATCCTTACTCCAAACTTGTTTTCAAGATATATCCCCGGCTCGACAGTCACCGCCATATTTGGCTTCAGCTTTTCTCCATTTTTCATCCGGAGCCATGGCGGCTCGTGAACATCAAGCCCTATCCCATGGCCGGTAGAGTGTATGAACTGCTTTTCGTAACCCCGCTCTCGTATCAGGTCACGACATGTCGCGTCTGCTTCCCCGCAAGTCTCGCCTGCTCTTGCAGCATCAAGACCGGCTTTCTGCGACTCTTGCACTATGTTGTATACTTTTTTCATTTCAGCAGTTGCAGACCCAAGGGCAAATGTCCTAGTCGCGTCGGCAATGTAGCCGGCGTGCCTAAGCGTCAGGTCGACCACGATCATGTCTCCTTTGCGGAATTTGCGGCCGGTCACTTCGGCGTGCGGTAGCGCACCGTTTGGCCCGCCGGCGATTATGAGAGGATTGAGCGTGGATTTGTAAGACGGAGGATTTGCGCCCATCTTCATCGCTTCGTAGATCAGTTTTGCCTGCAAGTCTCGTTCTGATAATCCTGCCTTGATTTCCTCTGTGCATATTTCGTACAGTCTGTCCAGTATTCGCGATGCCTTTGCGATTATCTTGATCTCTGATTCGTCTTTGATTCTGCGCGTCTGGAAAAATGGCTCGGTGTCGACAATAATATTGGCACCTAGCTTGCGAACCGACTCTACGGTGGAATAGTCGCTGCAATCGGTGCATGCCTTGCCTCCCTTTAATTGTGAAACAAAGGTGGAAAGGAGCTCGCTTCCTCTTTCAGTTGGAATGACTTCGCAATCGATCGATGCCTTTTCAGCCCGGGAATATTCCAGCTTTGGCGCCACCAACTTTGTGCCATTCTCTGTGCATATCGCGATAGCCTCTCCCCAAAAGCCAGTCAGGTAGAACACGTTTTCAGGCTCGAAGGCGGCCACTGCACTGCAGCCTGCTTTTCTAGCATGATTCAGTATGGTAGAACGGCGCTCCTTCATGGACAAGTCTGCAACTCTCCAGTTTTATAAAATGTTGCACTATCCACTTTTGTAAATTAATTTAAATATGGCTGACACACCCGCTTAACGAGATTATAATGGAATACCTCGTGATGCTCCCCGGTCCGACAAACGTCCCGAACAGGGTCATGAACGCAATGCTTGCACCCGTGATAAACCACCGAAGTGAGGATTTTCGCGTATTATACAAGTCAGTCGTTGAAAAGACCCAGAAGGTCTTCATGACTTCAAACGACATCGTGCTTCTCACTACCTCTGGCACAGGCGCCGTCGAAGCGTCTGTCGTTAACCTGATAAAGAAAGGTGACAAGGCGATAATCCCAGTCAACGGCGAGTTCAGCACGCGCCTTGCAGATCTCATCGACAGCTGGGGCGGACAAGCGATCAGGATAAGCGCGCCGCCGGGCGAGAACCCGCCGTATGACAAGTTTGAAGAAGCGTTTGACAAGAACAAGGACGTCAAGGCGCTCTATGCCGTTTACAATGAAACATCGACGGGCACCACGATAAGGTACATGGACAAGCTGGGCGAGCTTGCCTCAAGAAAGGGAGCTTATTTTATCGCTGACGCAGTATCAATCCTTGGCGGCGATGAACTGCCAGTCGACAAATGGAACGTCGATATTTGCGTGACTGCTTCGCAGAAGGCGTTGGCTGCCCCGCCAGGTGTGTCGCCGGTATCTGTTAGCAAGCGCGCCAAAAAGTATATGCAGGAAAACCCGCCGCCCACACAGTACCTCAACTTAAAGCGCTACTTCAAGTACTATGAGGAACACTTTGAGACGCCTTTCACTCCAGCTCTGCCGCTCTATTATGCATTCAGGGAAGCACTTGACATGGTCCTCGAAGAAGGAATGGACAATAGAATAAGGCGCCACAGGATATGCGCAGACGCATTCTACTCTGGCCTCAGCTCGCTCGGGCTGACCCCGTTTGCAAAGCCAGACGCAAGGAGCAATATGATTATCGCGGTTAACTATCTGCCGGGAATGGACGACAAGAAATTCCGCGGGCTATTGTCAAGTGAGTTCAAAGTACTTGTGGCTGGCGGCTTTGGCGATTTGAAGGGCAAGGTATTTAGAGTCGGATCGATGGGCGAAGTCGGTCGTTACCATGTCATGAGGACCATTTCCTCGATTGCATCTGCAATGAACATGCTTGGTGTAAAGACAAACCCAGAGGCCACGTCGGTAGCAATGGACAAGCTAAAGGCGCTGGGCTGACCGTCCTCTTCTCTTTTTTAAATTTCTATCAAACTTAATATAAGGTAAAACATTAGCCGTTTTCTATGACTTTGGAAAAGGGTTCTCTCGTATTGGTGGATTATACTGCTAGAGTTAAAGATACTAACGAAGTTTTTGAAACTACTCGCGAGGAAGAAGCAAAGAAAAATGCAGAATTGCATGATCCTACGCGCAAGTACGAACCAAGGCTTGTTTCAGTCGGCGAAAGCTGGGTCTTAAAGGGCCTTGA